>JAQVGO010000001.1 GCA_028696715.1 Bacteroidales bacterium | reverse complement strand
ATCTGCAATTCTCTTTTTCTGGCCTCTGAAACATCTTCAAAAGCTTCGGAATAAACAATAACCCAATCCTTAGCTTTAGCGGTAAACCCTTTATGATCAGATAAATGTCGCCTCAATCTTTGATTCAGCTCCAAAGAAGTAGAACCCACATAGTACTTGTCAAGACTTTGGGAAAACAAAATGTACAAACTAACCATAGGTCAAAAAAAAAGACCGCCAGAAAAGCAGTCTAAATTTTGTGGGGGCTACTGGATTCGAACCAGTGACCCCCTGCTTGTAAGGCAGGTGCTCTGAACCAGCTGAGCTAAGCCCCCAAAATTTCAATCCATTTTCAGTGATACTGAAAAATGTCTGGCGGTCCGGACGGGACTCGAACCCGCGACCCCCTGCGTGACAGGCAGGTATTCTAACCAACTGAACTACCGAACCAGTATTTTAAGAACGTTTTGCGTTTTCAAAAAGTGATGCAAAGATACAGGCTTTTTACTATTCTGCAAGAAAAAAAACAATGAAAGAATAAAAAATCTTTAGCTCTCATTTTATGCTGGGATAACCTTGGTCTGAGTAATAAGCTTATTCATTGCTTACATTATGATTTAGTTTGATTTAGCAGAATTGTCTCTATTAAAATTGAATACATAAGCCCCCTCATCTCGTGTATAGTGTATTGGGATATCCATTTTAGTTGCTGTTTCTTTCCATTGTTTGGCCAGGTAATATGGAACACTTCCATCTAAAATAAGCATAGCCGGCTGGTATCCATTAAGCATCTGCTGCAAATTCTCTCTTTGCTTTCCTCTCACCAGTACCCAGTCAATTTTGGGCCGATAGCTCAAGCTATCCCGGCAATAACGTTCCTTTTCCCAGATCAGCATTATTTTTTCTCCAAAACCAATGAATTGCTTACGCTTCAACAAAAATGGATTGTCGAATTTCTCTTCATCGAAAAAGAGAAAGGCAGGAACGGAAGAAAGTCCTTTTTCGAACCAGTTGCCTTCAATGAAGAATTCTTTTGTAAAAGTGTCATTGACTAAACTACTGTCAGTGAGTAGGATATGATCATGGCCAAAAACAAAATCAACTGCTGAAGTTTTGTTCAGATCGTAAACTATCAGGCTGATTTGTCTGCTGTTTTCAAGATTTCGATGGGTAAACGATACCATGATGAAAAGAGCAATCAGTGCAGCCGACAAAGCAAATATGGCTCGCTTCTTTCGGATCAGGAATATCACAAGAAGGACAAGACAAACCAAAAGCACAAACTCGAATCTATTGATATATAAACCTTTGATTACAGAATGAGGTAATGTTTCTATCCACTGAATTCCGGTATTCATTAGATATATCAAGGCCGAAAGTGATTTTCCCAGCAAGGGTGCAAGGTAGGGTAAAAAATGAAGACACAATAATGCCATACCTGTTACGATAACCACAAATGAAAGTGGCATTAAAAAGAGATTGCTCAGCCAGAAATAAACCGGAAACTGATGAAAGTAATAGAGTACAAAAGGTGTGGTGGCCAATTGTGCCGCAAGAGCCAGAGCAGTTACGTCCCATGATATTGAAAGAACCTTATTGTTGAAATAGAGCAGATTAGCGATTGGTTTGTGAAGTAATAAAATTCCAAATACGGCAGCATAGGACAGCTGAAATCCGATATGCATTAAATTTTGTGGATTGATGATCAATAGTACAAAGGCTGATGCGGCAACAGCGTTTAATGCAAATCCTTTTCGCCCAAAGAGTTTCCCAATCAGGACGAAACTGATCATTAAAGAAGCCCGCTGTATGGAGGGCGAAAGTCCGGTTATCAAGGCATAGGCCCAAATCGTCAACAGTAGAATAAGAATTTTTAATAATCCCTGAAAGCCCTTGTCTTTTAATGGCTTTAACAAAAATGAAAAAAACAGAAAAACGATCCCAACATGCAAGCCTGAAACGCAAAGTATATGCATCGCACCGGCTGCTACATATCCTTTTCTGAGATAAGCAGGCAATGAATCATCATAGCCCAACAAAATTGCAGCTGCAACAGCAAATTCTTCGCCACTGAGCTGATGTGTGGTAAGCACGTTCAACAAATGATCGCGCAACTGATAAGCCAGGGCATAGATTGGGTTTTGCTTTTTGTAAGTGGTCAGAAACCAGCTTTCATTTTTTAAGTAAACCTGAAAAAATATGTTTTGGTCGCTGAGGTATTGCTTGTAATCAAACTGCCCTGGATTTTTTGGTGGATCAATTGTTGCAGGAGCGGTGCTAAAACTTATGATATCACCATAGCCAATAGCTTTCATTTCAGGTACTTTCTGAAAATAGGCCAGCATTTTATCATTGAGATTTACCAGGCTGTCCTCAGTTTTTACGGCTATTAATTTTAGAGTTGCTTTTATGGTGGCATCCCGTTCAATTGGTGTATCAACCACCCTGGCAATGAATAGCCCATTGGGGCTGGTTATCAATGAAGAATTTCCGGATGATTGACTCTGCTTGTTTATTAATGTTGCAGAGGTACCAATGGCAATAAATAGAAATACAATATTTAATCCGATCAACCAGCGTAGTTTGTATGATTTATTAATGATTGTTTGAATCAAGAATGAAGCAAACAATACTACGGACAGAGTCAATACAACTGCAAAATAAGGTGTTAGGTTATATTTCAAAGCAACAAATATTCCGATACCAAAAGCAGGTAACAACCTCAGAAAGGGATATTTGTTAAAATTGATCATTCGTGGCTGTAAGAATTGTTATTTTTACGGAGCCAAGTTAATCATTTTTTTAGAGTAACTTCTGAATCAACTAACTCAATAATGACTTTCGCTGCATTTGCTGAAGCTCCGGAACCACCCAGTTTCTGTTTAAGAAGCGCATAATCATTTAGCATTTGTGTGCGATCAGCCGTGTCACTTATAATTGTATCCAAAGCCTTTTTAAGTGAATTGATATTGAATTCATGCTGTATCAATTCTTCAACCACCTTTTTGTCCATGATCAGGTTTACAAGCGAGATGTATTTAACATGGATGATGCGCTTTGCGATTTGGTAGGAGAGTGCATTACCTTTATAACAAACCACTTCGGGTGTTCCAATCAATGCAGTTTCCAGTGTAGCAGTTCCTGAGGTTACAAGCGCAGCCCTGGCGTGTTTTATCAAGTCGTAGGTTTGATTCTCGATGAGGTGAATTGTATAATTCCGGGTAATTTGTTGATAGAATTCAGCTTCCAGCGAGGGGGCTTTTGCAATGGCAAAAGTGTAATCAGGAAACAATGGAATCATCTGAAGCATAAGGTGCAACATCCTGCTTACTTCCTGTTTTCTGCTCCCGGGCAGCAAGGCAATGATGGGTTTTTGCCCCAATGTATTTTTTTGCCTGAATATTTTTTCCGGCTGCCAGTTATACTGTTTCAAAGCATCGAGTAGGGGATGCCCAACAAATTCAACATCAAGCTGATAGTTTTGATAAAAAGCTTTTTCGAAAGGTAAAATAACAAGCATTTTATCTACCAGCTTTTTCAGGGTGTGTACACGATTCTTCTTCCATGCCCAAATCTGTGGTGAGATATAATATACAAGTTTAAATCCCTGCTTATGCGCAAAATGTGCAATACGCATATTGAAACCCGGGTAGTCTATCAAAATAACAACATCCGGATTGAACCTAAGGATGTCCTGTTTACAATATCTAAGGTTGCGCCAAATGGTTTTGAGGTTTGAAATCACTTCTGCAAAACCCATAAAGGCCAGATCGCGGTAATGCTTGACAATGGTGGCACCTTGCTGTTGCATCAAGTCACCACCCCAGGCTCTGATCTCTGCTTTTGCATCTGATTTTCGCAAAGCAGCAATCAGATTGGAGGCGTGTAAATCGCCCGATGCTTCTCCGGCAATGATATAATAACGCATTTGATCAGTTTCAAAAGATGATAAAAACAGCAATAATGCTTACAAAGGTAAGCAATAACACACCCTGCCCGGCCTTTTCCATGCCTTTGCCAACAAGCCAGAAACGCATCAAAATCAGGTTGGGGATGGCAGCAAGCAAGAACGGGAGCCTGGGATCAGCAGCATAGGCTTGCAGAGTCGGTATTGATAAGATGAGTTTTAGGATGCCAAAGCTAATTGCCATAACAAGCAGGCCGGCTATTAATCCTGTAAAAAGTTGGTTTTTGACTGGTAATTTCATCTCAAAAATCCCATTCTTTTAAACTGTTAATCGCATGATAAGCTGTAAGGTCATATTGAACCGGCACAATGGAAACAAAATTATTCTCAAGTGCAAATTGATCGGTATCTTCATCCAGATCGTCATTTTCGAATTGGCCTGTAAGCCAGTGATAATCCGTTCCGCGGGGGTCCATTCTGGAATCAAATTCCTCAACCCATCGGGCGTGCGACTGCCGACAGACCTTGATGCCTTTAGGTTTTTGTACTGAAACAGCAGGAATATTTACGTTAAGACAAACACCTGAGGGCAATCCGTTTTTGAGTACCTGCCGGGTAATTTTGGTGACATATTCATCCACATGACTAAAATCGGCGTCCATGCTATATTCCAGCAAACTGAAACCAATTGCCGGTATTCCATCAATACAGGCTTCCAACACTGCTGCCATGGTTCCGGAATAGATTACATTGATTGATGCGTTCGAGCCGTGGTTTATTCCGCTTACAACTAGGTCAGGTTTTGATTTTAAAACTACCTGGGTGCCCAGCTTTACGCAATCCACAGGGGTTCCGTTGCACACATATTCTTCATAATCAGTTTCGAGGGCGACCCTTTTCATCCGAAGCGGAGTTTTGATGGTGATGGCATGACCCATACCTGACATCACATGTTCGCTGGCTACCACTACCACTTTTCCTAGCGGGCGCATCAAACTTATGAGCTTTCTTATTCCTGCAGCACTATAGCTGTCGTCGTTGGTGATTAAAATTACAGGTTTTTCTGATGAGTTATTTTTTGTCATTGGGTATTTCAAGATTTGTGACGCCCGCCGAGATGATAAATTTCATCACTTCAGTTGCAGAGGCATCAAGCGGTTTAATATGCTCGGCAGGTACAATAAACAAATTTCCTGACCAGGCATATGAATGGGGCAAATATACGGCAACCTTTTGATCGCTTATCCCAAGAAACTTTAAATCTTTGTTTGTGATAAAACCGATTTTTTCCAGATCGTAGCCTTTTCCAACCTTTACCAGCACAGGTTCGTTAAACCTCCGTTTTTGCCCTACAAAGGCCGAAACAAGGTCTTTTACAGAGGTGTAAATAATTTTGATCAGTGGTGCTTTTACGAACAACTGATCAAAAAATGCGATAAATGGCTTAAAAAGTATGGTGGAGCCCAGGACTCCGATCAGTGTGATTAATATTAAAAGAACGAGGATACCCAATCCTGGGATGTGTACATTTAGGATTTCGTCCAGGTAATTGATCAACAGGCCGTCAACCCAGTCGAATATCAGGTAAATACTCCATACTGTGATCGTTACAGGGGCAATAAAAAGCAATCCCTGAAAAAAGTATCTAAATATTTTGCGAATCATCGAAGTGCGTTTCATAGTTGTAAATGCTTAAAATTGTTTCAATGCTTCATACAGACGATGGGTTGGAAGTCCCATCACATTGTAAAAAGAACCATTGATTTTTTTTATTCCGATATAACCGATCCATTCCTGAATGCCGTAGGCACCAGCCTTGTCAAAAGGTTGATAGTGTTGGATATACCAGGCAATATCTTCGTGAGATAAGGTGTCGAAAACCACCTCGCTCTGTTCAGAAAAGCTATGGGTTTTATCGCGACTTCTGAGTGTTATTCCGGTAATTACCCGATGTGTTTTGCCTGAAAGAAGCTGAAGCATTTTTGCAGCTTCCTGATCATCGTTGGCCTTGTTCAGAATGGTTTGCTCCAACACCACAATGGTGTCTGCAGTGATGAGCAGATAATTGGTTGGGAGCTCATTTTCAGCAAAGGCTTCCGATTTTTTCTGACTGAGCAAACGAGCGATTTCTTCCGGATTCAAGGTGTCATCAAAATCTTCTTCAGTGTCCTTGCTGATGGTTTCAAAATCAATTCCCATGCCAGCCAGAAGCTGCTTGCGCCTCGGCGATTTTGAAGCCAGGAGAATCTGATAGGACTTAAGTTTTTCGAGTAAGCTTTTCATAGATGGATAAATACGATGGAAATAATTCCGGTTAGCATTACGATTTTCATCAAGCTTGAGCTTCTTTTAAAGCGTTGTGGATCAGATTGATTACTTAGTTGCATGGCGCAAATTATTAGAAGGCTGTTCGTAACAAAAAGAAAACCAAATGCAGCAAGTGCAGTGCTCTTAAAGAGTAAGAACTGCCACCATACTATCAGTAATAACAATAATGCCATCAAAACCCAGACTGTTTTTGTTGTGGCACTTACACCCATAACCACAGGCATGGTACGACAGCCCGTTTCAAAATCGCCTTTCATATCTTGCATGTCTTTGATGATTTCTCTTATAAGGCTCGATAGAAAAGCAAATCCTGTATAAATCATTATCACCTGAGTCATCATACCCATTACCGGTTCCAAACGAGCATTTGTAATCGGATCCTGAATCAGGATCAAAAGATCATAAAGCCAAACATACAAAATCAATCCGGCACCCAGAAAGGCAACAACCAGATTGCCAACCAAAAACTGCTGTTTGTAACGCCTGGAATAGAACCAAAGTAAGCCGTTGAAAACGACTGTAATTAAAAAAAAGTAAATCGAGCTATGATGGATACTCAACAAAAGTGCACTCAAACTTGCAAAGCCAATAAGCAGGACATAAGCCGTTCGGGCTGTTCTTTCAGAAATGGTTTTGTTGATTATCAGTTTTTGGGGTCGATTGATACGATCGGTTTCTTCATCAACTAAATCATTGATGATGTTTCCTGCAGCAGCGGTTGCTACAACAGAAACACAAAGCAGCACAAAGCTATAGAGATTAAATGAGCCTGGGATGCCTGCAGCAGTCAGAAAAGGAGCAACCAGCATCTGATTGACAAGCCAGACGATTAACAACATGATTAATAGGTTGCCGCTTCTGATTAATTTGATCCAGTTTAGGAGATTTTTCATGGTTTACCAGTGATGTGCAATTTCGGTCATCCACTTGCCCTGCACTTTAAGCACCTGCTCAATGATGTCGCGCACACATCCGTGTCCGCCCGGATGATGACTGATGTAAACACTAATTCGCTTGATTTCTTCGGCAGCATCGGCCGGACAAACCGGAACGCCAACATGTTCCATAACCAGAAAATCAGGAATATCATCACCCATATAAACGATTTGTTCAGGGCTGATTGATTTTTGAAGCATATATTCTTTTAATACTTCATACTTATTTGCTACACCCAGAAATACATCCTTGATATTGAGTGCTTCGAAGCGTTTGTGCATGGAAGGTGAAAAACCGCCTGAAATTACTGCGATATTATAGCCCAGTTTTTGAACGAGTTGTAATGCATAGCCATCTTTTACATTGGCCGTTCTGAATGGTTCGCCATTGTTATTGAGGATGATTGTCCCGTCAGTCATAACGCCATCATAATCAAATATAAAAGTATTGATTTTTGTAAGTAGTGCCTTGTAATTACTCATTTTTATCCGGATGATATTTATGGTGAATATATGAAGTTAAAATTTTGTAGATTTCAATTTTTTCGGGATGCTGCGCAAGCATTTTCAAATGGTTTTCAATCGTTCTGAAGTCGTTTCGCCGTGCCGGACCCGTTTGGCTTTGATACAAATCTGTCTCGACAGCCTTGCTGGCAGTTTCTTTTATCAAAGGGTGTAAATGTGCAAAGGAAACCGTTTCTGCTTTCAGAAAATCTTCGGCCAGGGCAAATAGAGCATGGCTAAAATTGGAAACAAATACCGCTGCGATGTGCAAAGATTTTCTGATATGGTCGTCAGATAATTGCACATTTTTTGTGATTTTACCAGCTACAAGTTTCAGTAATTCAAGCGAATTATCATCTCCAGCCTGAATGAAAACCGGAATTTCATTAAAATCAGGGAATCTGGCTTTGCTAAAAGTTTGAAGCGGATAAAAAACCCCATATGAATTATCTGTGCTGGCAGCGGCATCAGCATTCAAACTGCCTGAGGTATGCACGATCAGGGTGTTCTTTAGCTTAATCTGCTTTGAGAGTTCGGATACAGCATCATCATTGACAGCCAAAAATAGAATATCGCATGAATTGAGCTGTTGCAAGGTGTGGATAACTGAATTGCAAAAGGGCTCAAAACTTTCACGAAGGAGCTTATTTCTTACTAAAATTTGGTCGGGTTTTAAGGCATTGGAAGTAAAAACCCTGGCCAGATGGTAAGCGACATTTCCGCCTCCAATTATTGCAATTTTTATTTTTTTCGACTGTTCCAACAGATTAATTTTGCACGAAATTACGGTTTTTAATAGATCAGTTCGCGATGAGCTAGTTTTGTTTTGTTAAGCTAATGTAAACAAATTCGCTAGTGTGTTGTTTATGCATCAGCCGTATTTACTGAAAAATTATGTCAACATATTCAATAAAAGATTTAGAAAGGTTAACCGGAATAAAAGCCCACACCATCCGCATTTGGGAAAAACGCTATGGCATTGTTGATCCCTGCCGAACAGAATCGAATATCCGTTGGTACAATGATGAAGACCTCAAAAAGCTGTTGAATATTTCTATCCTCAACCGGCATGGCTACAAGATTTCGCGGATTGCAACGCTATCGCTACAACAGATCAACCAAAGGATTATGGAGGTGGTGAAGCCTGAATCTGATTATTTGAGTCAGATTGAAAGTCTCGTTGTGGCAATGATCGAACTTTGCGAGAACAGATTCGAAAGGATTTTAAATCAGTCAATTATCAAAATTGGTTTTGAAGAAACGCTTTATTACGTAGTTTATCCGTTTTTCGAGAAAATTGGTCTGCTCTGGCAAACCGGCGCGATAAATCCGGCTCAGGAACATTTTATCTCGAACCTGATCAGAATGAAACTTTTCGTTGCCATCGATAGTTTGCCTGCGGTAACAAACTCGGATGCGAAAAAAATTATCTTGTTCCTGCCTGAATGGGAACTGCACGAAATAGGTTTGCTCACCTATTATTATATCGCAAAAAAACATGGTGTAAAAGTTTATTACCTCGGTCAAAACGTGCCTTTCGAAGATTTAATTTCTGTGGCACAAAGTGTGGAACCGGAAATGCTGGCGACATATTTTGTATCAGCAGTTTCTTCCGATAAAGTGCAACATTATCTGAAGGAAATAGTAAGAAGTTTTCCTGATCTACATATCCTGATAAGTGGGATGCAGGCCATTGCAATGGAGGCCGAACTTGCTGAAGACATTAAGCTTATCCGGTCGGCCAACGAGTTTAAAAGTTTTGTTAAGGCACACCAGGACTAATTCTTTCCGGACGAGCTTTTGTTTTGTTTCATAGCGTTGTTTGTGTTGGCTTCATCGATCGTTTTAATCTTTGGTTTGTTTCATAAAAAGTGCGTTAACTAAAATTAACACTTTGTAACACAAAGTAAATCAATCTATTACGGATAATATTTTTCGCTATTTAGAATAATTCTTGACAAGGCTGATATTTTGTTTAACTTTGCCCTAACAAATTTAAACATAAACAGGAAAACCATGACCGCAATAGAATTCAATTATCAGTTAACAAGTTTACAGAAATACCTCGAAGTATTTGCCAGGCAGTTGACCGGAAATGAAGATGATGCAAAGGATTTGCTTCAAGAGACTTTTCTTAAAGCCTTGGTTTATCGTGAAAAATATGTTGTTCAAAACAATTTCAAAGCCTGGGTTTATACCATTATGAAGAACATCTTCATCAATAATTACAGGCGTAATAAAAAAGCCCGGACTATTATTGATCAAACAGACAACCTTTATTTCCTGAATACCGGAAGCGAAATCAGGGAAAACAATCCTGATTCTATTCTTGCAGCCAAGGAACTTCAAAAAGGCATCGACAGCCTGGACAAGGATTTTAGGCGTGCTTTTGATATGTACAACGAAGGCTATAAATACAAGGAAATTGCCGACGACCTCAACCTGACTATTGGCACGGTTAAAAGCCGTATTTTCTATAGTCGTAAAAAGTTGATGGAAAACTTAAAGGAATATCATCCGGCTTGATTTGAAGCTTTTGTTAATTCACACAGGTTTTTTGTTTAACATAAGCTAATAAAAAAGTAAACAAAAATCTTTAAATTTGTTAAATTGCAAAGTCCTTGTTTGATAATTTTGGCATGATCGATCCGGAGAAAATGATCAAGCAAAGTTAAGTATCAAGCACCACAGGACAACTAGGGTGAGGAATAATTTCTTCAGCGGATGCCCACGATCAGAAGCATAACTACTTTTTTCAAAGTTTACTAAACTCAACCTTTATTTCCTGAATAGCTTTTTGGATGAGGGAAACATCCAGGGTTAACAAAACACCGGCCAATTGATCCGTGCCGGCATTCTCAGGTAAGTTGGAAACTGCCAGATTAATTTGCTTGATCAGTTCTTCTTTGGCATTCGTAATCAATTGCCATGAGGTTTCTGAAACATAAAGTTGTTGGGCCAGATTGTGCTCAAATTCCTCTCTGACATTTTGAATCAAAGCCAGGTGGAATCCTCTTAGACCTGCATGATTGCTCAGATTTCTTTTGACAAGACTTTGTGGCTGAATTCGTTCGAGATAGAGAATCAAACGCTCCATCGCCTGAATTTTTAAGGGCAGAACAAATTTTCTGCTCAACTGCTTTTCGTTGTGGTGCAGCTTTAGCTGGAAGGTCTTGGCGCGTAGATCATTTTTGTCTTCCTCAGGTGCAGGAATATTTTGCTTGCCTTGCTTTGCCTTCAACAGTAAAATAATAATACCTAGTAAAACCAGGCTAAGTAGTACGAATATGAACAGCGTTGAAATTGAAACAGACATCGGTTTTAGCAGCTAAATCAATGAAAAATTTTGAATGGCTAAAGTAGTAAATAATTACTGAATCTAATTTGTTGATTCAAAGTTTGTGATAAATCTTGGTTTGTGAATTGTCTAACAATAAAATGTTTACCTTTGCTCTTTTCTTAAAAAACCAGCAAATGTCGGACAATCAACATCTGTTATCCAGGCGGGTTAAAGCACTCAGCGAATCTGCCACCCTCGAAATGACCCGCAAGAGCAGGGAACTGAAAGAGCAGGGAATTGACGTGATCACACTGAGTATTGGCGAGCCGGATTTTAACACACCCGAGCATGTTAAAAACGCAGCAATACAGGCCATTCATGACAATAAAACACATTATCCGCCAGTGCCCGGAACCAATGAACTCAGACAGGCTATTGCAAACAAGCTAAAACGTGATAATGGTTTGGATTACAAGGCTTCGCAGATTATTGTTTCAACCGGAGCAAAACAATCCATCATGAACGCCTTCTTCAGTTTGATAAACCCTGGAGATGAGGTGATTATACCAGCTCCTTACTGGGTTTCCTATCCTGAGATGGTAAAAATGGCCGAAGGTGTTCCGGTGTATATTTCAAGTACAGTAGCAACAGATTTCAAGGTTACTGCAGAGCAGCTCAACAGGGCAATCACACCCAAAACCAAAGCAATGATATTCAGTAGTCCTTGCAATCCAAGCGGTACTGTTTACGATCCGCACGAACTGGAAGCTTTTGCCAGGATACTCCAAAAGCATCCACATGTTTTTGTAATCTCTGATGAGATTTATGAGTACATTCGTTTTGAAGGTCATCACAGCAGCATCGCCTCTTTCGATGCTATCAGGGATCGGGTGATCCTGATCAACGGCCTCTCGAAAGGCTTTGCCATGACGGGCTGGCGCCTGGGATTTATGGCTGCTCATCAGGATATTGCCAATGCCTGTAATACCATTCAGGGGCAATATACCTCTGGCACTTCATCCATTTCGCAGGAGGCAGCCATAGCGGCATTTAATACTAATCCGGCCAATTCAGATGATATCAGGCAAATGGTAATCAGTTTTAAGCGCCGTGGCGAGTTGCTTTACGACAGACTTTCGGCCATACCAGGCGTTATCCCCAATAAACCTAAAGGAGCTTTTTACCTTTTTCCGGATATAAGTTATTATTTCGGAAAAAGCTTTAAAAACTATCAGATTAATGATAGTAAATCGCTGGCCTTGTATCTGTTAGCAGAAGCTCATGTAGCACTGGTGAGTGGTGATGCATTTGGTTGCGACAATTGTATTCGCTTTAGTTTTGCTACCTCGGAGCAGCAGATTGAGCTAGCCTGCGATCGTATTGAAGCAGCACTAAAAAAGTTAAGTTAACAGACAGTTTATCTATTAGCTTTACTTTTGCACAAAATTTCCGCTTATGCTGACTGTAGAAAGTGTTTCAAGATTATTTGCTGATTTTGATAAACTCAGGGTATTAATACTGGGCGATGTGATGATCGACAGTTACCTTTTTGGTACTGTGGAGCGGATTTCTCCTGAGGCTCCTGTTCCTGTTGTAGCAGTAACCCAACGAACCGAACGTCTGGGAGGAGCAGCCAATGTAGCACTCAATATTAAAGCGCTGGGTGCCGAAGCAGTGATTTGTTCTGTGGTAGGAAATGATCAGCGGGCTGATATTTTTGAAAGCTTACTCCAAAGCCATCAGTTGCCTGTAAACGGGTTGATTCGAAGTAAGGATCGTATCACAACAACAAAATACAGGGTTATTGGGAATAATGTGCAGATGCTTCGGGTTGATGAAGAAGATACTTCAGAACTGAATCAGCGGGAAACACAAGACCTGCTCGATCGTTTTGAATATTTACTTCAAACTGAGCATTTTGATGCAGTAGTCTTGCAGGATTACAACAAGGGAGTGCTCACAAAAAAGGTGATCAGAAATGTGATCGAACAGGCTGCAAAATTTAAGATACCTGTTACCGTTGACCCCAAGAAGAAGAATTTCCTGGAGTATCAGGGTGCTACCTTGTTTAAGCCTAATCTCAAAGAGATGCGTGATGGTTTGGGCAGAACAGGAGCCGTTCCAATTCTTTCTGATTTGTTCGCAGATGCTGCGATCATACAGGATAAGATGCAGCTGAAGTATATCATGGTCACACTTTCTGAAAAAGGTGTTTTGATTCGTAAGCACGACAATGCTGAAACAGAAGAAATACATATTCCGGCGCATCTACGGAATATTGCTGATGTTTCGGGTGCCGGAGATACGGTTATCAGTGTGGCAACGCTTTGTTTGGCACTTGATCAGGAGCCCGGAAATATTGCGGCAGTGGCAAACCTGGCCGGAGGCATTGTTTGTGAGGAGGTAGGTGTAGTGCCTGTAAGTAAAAATAAATTACACGATGAAGTGCTTCGACTTCTGATACATTAAAATATTTTATGTCAGAACCAAAATCCAGAAAAGAGCAAGTGCGGCTGATGTTTGATAACATTGCCCACAAATACGACTTTTTGAATCATTTTTTATCAGCAGGGATCGACAAAGGCTGGCGTAAGAAGTTGGTGAAGATGGTGCAACATCATCAGCCTCAGCATACCTTGGATGTGGCAACAGGAACTGCTGACCTGGCCATTGCATTGGCGCGAAAATCCCAGACGCCCATCACCGGCATTGATATTTCGAATGGGATGTTGGAAATAGGTCGGGAAAAACTGAAAAAACTTAAACTCGATCATCAAATTGTGCTACAACAAGCTGATTCAGAAAACCTTCCTTTTGACGATCAAACTTTTGATGCGGTGATGGTGGCTTTTGGAGTAAGGAATTTTGAAACCCTGGATAAAGGGCTAAAAGAAATGTTTCGGGTACTCAAACCTGGTGGGATGCTGGCGGTTCTTGAGTTTTCGAAGCCCAGGAAATTCCCGGTAAAACAATTGTATAACTTTTATTTCAAATACATTTTACCCATGCTTGGCAGGCTGATTTCCAAGGATAAAGCTGCTTATACGTATCTGCCCGAATCCGTTGGTCAATTTCCGGACGGCAAGCTGTTTCTGGAACGTTTGGTCTCGTGTGGTTATGTTAATAATGCTGAAAAGCGGCTTACATTTGGAATTGCAACTATTTACAGTGGATTCAAGTCATAAGGGTTGAGCAATTAGTATAAATCTCTATTTTTGCCTCTCATTACTCAATGGATGCATCTTTTGCTGTAATAATCAGGATAAATTGGCGTTTGAGCAATAAATTGTAAATATTATATCTCTTGAAAAAATACTTGTCATTACTACTTCTCGGATTAATCGTTCTAATTGCTTCATCCGAAGCAACCGCCCAACGCAGAAAGGTGATGAACCTGCCAAAATATGATCTTGAACCCTATCATTTTGGTTTTATCCTGGCAGCCAATGAAATGCATTTTTCGTTAAAGTTAAAGGATGGTTTTCAAAATGTTTTCCATGAGCCGGAATTATGGCCCGAACGACCTTCCGCTGATTCGCTTCAACTTATGAATATGACACCGGCTGCAACCCCGGGCTTTACGATTGGCATCGTTGGCAACTTACGACTTGCTAATCATTTCGATCTGAGGTTTGTTCCTTCTTTGAGTTTTGGCGAAAGGCACATGGACTATCAGGTTAAGGAGTATAGAAATGGTGCTGATAGCTTGTTCTCGTTTCGCAAAAGCAATGCGTCCACTTTTGTTGAGTTTCCGCTTTATATTAAATACAGGTCGAAACGACTTAACAATGCCGCAGCTTATATCATTGGTGGGGTAAATTACCGCATTGACCTGGCATCGCAAAAGAAAAATGAAAAAGAAATTTTAGTGGATGGCTCACCTACTACAATCATTGAAGGAATAAGAATAAGCCGAAACAGTGTGTCGCTGGAAATTGGAACAGGTTTTGATTTTTATACCAATTTTTTCAAATTTGGGGTGGAGCTGAAAATGAGTTATGGCTTAGGAAACTTAGTAGAAACTGATAAATATATTTACACTTCGAGCATCGAAAGCCTGAAGAATAAAATTTTTCAAATATCATTCACATTTGAATAAACTTTTATGGAAACCGAGAAAACAAGGGATGAATTGTTTAAAACATTGATTGGTAAATCTACCTTGAAGCAGGATATTTATGCCAATACTTTTGCTGCTTTGCGTTTGTTTAAATCAGTGATTGAAGAGCTTACCAAGGATTATCTGGTGAAGTTTGAATCAATGAAAACACACCGCAATATTGCATTTGAGAACCGATATCGCGGTGATTTTGAAATAGAACTGAAATTTGGTGGCGATATTTTGCTTTTCCTGATGCACACCAATGTTTTTGAGTTTAACCGCGATCATGATATCATGCGTTCTCCTTATATCCGTGAAGACAGAGAAAGGTCGTATTGTGGGATAATCAATATCTACAATTTTCTCTCAGATTCTTTTAAATACAACAGATACAACGATATTGGTTATCTGATTGGCAGGATATTCATTAACAAGGAAAACCATTACTTTATTGAAGGAAAACGCGAACTTGGCCTTTTGTTAAATAATTTCAGTAAGAACGAGCTAAACCGTGAAGCTGCCTCCACACTTATTGAAGCTGCGATAACCTATACAATTAATTTTGACTTGCTTACACCACCTTATGAGACGGTTAAGATGGTAACGGTAAATGAGATGAAAAATACCCTGGATGCCATTTCAATGAAAACAGGAAAACGCTTAGGCTTTCAGTTTCAGGCAGATGTGAACGGAGATGAGTTAAAATGAAAAAATTTTATAAAAATCTTGGACGGAAATAAAATTGTAGTATTTTTGCACCCACAATCGAAAACAAAGGCTCCCATCGTCTAGCCCGGTCAGGACGCCAGGTTTTCATCCTGGTAACAGGGGTTCAAATCCCCTTGGGAGTACAAAGTCTCTGAAGCAAAAGTTTCGGAGACTTTTTTTATTTCTAAATGTTTTAATGTCAGGCGCTTACTTCACACCTAACAATCTCAATACTCCTTTGCCACTGGTTTAATGCTCGAATCATTCCACTGCTTATTAGCTTGATCGTTTACCCACAATAAAGTACTGTTGAAAAGAATCAGAAAATTAGGGATTTAGCTTGTGAATGGTGCAACGGATCGCAGAATAATTGCTACCTTTGTTACTGATTATAAAAATAATTTTATGAGGGTATATTGCTGAATATTAATTTATTGTATCATTAATTCAGAAAATTTACCTTAACAATAAAACGAAATTTTATGCAAAGAGACGAAAAGATTTTTGACTTAATCCAACAGGAAAAGGAACGTCAGATGCATGGTATCGAATTGATTGCCAGCGAAAACTTTGTAAGTGACCAGGTGCTTGAAGCTATGGGATCTGTATTGACCAACAAATATGCCGAAGGCTATCCCGGCAAACGTTATTATGGTGGATGTCAGATCGTTGATCAAACTGAGCAACTGGCTATTGATCGGGCATGTGAACTTTTTGATGCTGAGTATGCCAACGTACAGCCTCACTCGGGTGCCCAGGCAAACATGGCTGTGTTTTTGGCTTGCCTGCAGGCCGGAGACACCTTTATGGGGCTCGACCTTTCGCATGGTGGTCACCTTTCACATGGCTCACCTGTAAACTCTTCCGGGATACTATACAAAGCAGTATCGTATGGTCTGGATGAGGAAACCGGACTTCTGAACTACGACAAAATGGAAGCACTGGCCCTTGAGCATAAGCCAAAACTGATTATTGCTGGTGCTTCGGCTTATTCACGCGATTGGGATTACGAGCGTATGCGCGATATCGCCGATCAGGTGGATGCCATCTTAATGGCTGATATTTCTCATCCATCGGGATTGATAGCCAGAGGTTTGCTGAATGATCCGATTGAGCATTGCCATATCGTAACCACTACTACGCATAAAACGCTGCGCGGACCTCGTGGCGGTTTGATTTTGATGGGACAGGATTTTGAAAACCCATGGGGCCTGAAAACACCAAAAGGTGAGATAAAAATGATGTCGGCTTTGTTGAACTCAGCCGTTTTCCCGGGTATTCAGGGTGGCCCGCTCGAACATGTGATTGCCAGTAAAGCAGTGGCTTTTGGAGAGGCTTTAACCGATGCGTATTTTCAGTATATTCTTCAGGTGAAGAAGAATGCAGA
This sequence comes from Bacteroidales bacterium, assembly GCA_028696715.1. Lineage (GTDB taxonomy): Bacteria > Bacteroidota > Bacteroidia > Bacteroidales > F082 > UBA5536. The sequence continues at coordinate 62,016 of JAQVGO010000001.1, read as the reverse complement.
AGTGATGGCAAAAGCGTTTACCGATAAAGGTTATCATGTGATTTCAGGCGGAACAGACAATCATTTGATGCTTATTGATCTGAGGTCGAAATTTCCTGATATCACAGGCAAATTGGTCGAAAACACACTCGTAAAAGCTGATATTACTATCAACAAAAATATGGTTCCTTTCGACAGCCGGTCGCCTTTCCAGACTTCCGGCTTAAGGGTTGGAACACCTGCCATTACTACCCGCGGTCTTAAAGAAGAACATATGGCTCCTATCGTTGATCTGATTGATGAGGTAATCAGCAATATTGAGGATGAAAAAACAATTGCTGCAGTAAGAGCCAAAGTGAATAAAATGATGAAAGAGTTTCCACTTTTTGCCTGGTAGGATCTTTGTAAAATTGTTGGTAAGCCTGATCAGGAATCCTGGTCGGGCTTATTTTCTTACTATCGGAAGTGTTTCATTTGGTGTTATTCATTTGAGCGAATCTGATGTTTTTTTACAATTAATTAACCTTTAAAACGTTCTCAAACCGAAGTTCTTATGTAGTTTTATTCCGACTTTTATTTAGAGGCCACCAAAAAACAGTTAAAATATTGAAAAACAGAGAAGAAGGTGAGATAATGGGTAAAAACACTTAAATCAACTCAGCTGATGAAAACACTTTATGTTGTACGTCATGCCAAATCATCCTGGGAATTTCCGGCTTTGCCCGATCTGGATCGACCACTGCTCGAAAAGGGAAAGAAACGGACGAAAAGGATCATTGACTTTTTGTTGAAACAAAATGTAAAGATTGATTTGATTATCAGTAGCTCGGCTCTGCGTGCCCGCGAAACAGCAGATTATCTTGCCCGTGGAATTGGTTTTGATCCGGAAAGCATAAAACTTGATCCAAGTCTGTACCATGCTGACAGCGAGCTGTTGTTTGATCAGTTTCTGGATTTAAACGATGATATCGCTTCATTGATGTTAGTGGGGCATAATCCAACACTCACTAATTTTGTGAATAACTGGCTGAACCCGCCCATCGACTGGTTACCAACTTCCGGTGTGGTTTGTTTTGAATTTGATGCCCTTAGATGGGAGGATATCCGAACCGCAGCAGCAAGGGTTAAATTTGTTGCATTTCCGAAGCTTATCAAAGGGCAGTAAGGTGTTTTTCTGAAAGATATTTACTTGTATTTGTTGAAGAAGCTATGAAAAGAGATTTGATTAACAGGGAGGTCAGCTGGTTGCATTTTAATGCACGTGTGTTGCAGGAAGCGATGGATCCATCAAACCCTTTGCTCGAAAGGCTGCGGTTTATCGGAATATATTCTAATAACAGAGACGAGTTTTTTCGCGTGAGGGTGGCTACTTTGCGCAGGCTTCGAAAGCTTAAAAAGGACAAACCCGAATACTTGTCCTATGATCCATCCAAAATTCTGAATCAAATCAGGCACATCATCGACGAACAGGAAAAAGCCTATATGGAGACTTATCTGGAAATAGCCGATGAGCTGACCAAATATGGTATTCATATTATTGACGAGCAAAGCCTTACTCAGGAAGAAGGTAAGGCTGTTGTCAGGTATTTCAGAGAAATGGTGCATCCGATACTTTTCCCGATCATGTTGAGCGGTTTGAGCAACCCTGATAACCTGAAGGATAATGCTATCTATCTGGCACTCATATTAAAAAGTTCTTCTGGTGAGCTGGAAGAGAACTATGCCCTTATAAAGGTTCCTACAGGCAGGATGTCAAGGTTTTTTATTTTGCCAGGCAGCACCGAAGCAAATACCAAGGTGATGCTGCTTGATGATGTAATTCGTTTCAATCTTGGCGAAATATTTCTCCCCTTCGGTTATGATAGTTTTGAGGCTTATTCAATAAAATTTACACGCGATGCCGAGTTAGACATTGATAATGATATGTCGAAAAGTTTTATTGAGATCATGGCCGAAAGCCTGAAACAAAGAAAAAAAGGTGCTCCGGTTCGGTTTATTTATGACAAAAATATGCCTGAGGTACTGCTGGCCAAACTGCTCAAGAAGTTTAGAGTGAGTAAGAATGATATGATTGTCGGAGGATGGAAGTATCATAACTTCAGAGATTTTATTGAGTTTCCGAAATTGGGCAATGCATCGCTTTGGTCGCCTGAGCTGGTTCCGATCCGGCATCCTGATTTACCACTCTACAGAAGTTTGTTTAGCGTGATAAGTCAAAAAGATATCATGCTGCATTATCCTTATCAAAGTTTTTCGCATGTGATCGATTTGTTAAGGGAAGCTTCCATTGATCCTAAGGTTCGGACAATAAAGATGACGCTGTACAGGGCAGCGCGCGATTCGAAGGTGATTAATGCACTCGTTAATGCTGCCCGAAATGGAAAAGCTGTCACAGTATTTTTAGAGTTGCAGGCTCGCTTTGATGAAAAGGCAAACATACAATGGTCAGAAAAACTTCACGAAGAAGGCGTTAAAGTTATTAAAACAATACCCGGACTTAAGGTTCACTCCAAGCTCTTGTTAATCAGGAGAAAAGAGGAGGGTAAAAATGTTTATTATTCCTATATTTCAACTGGTAACTTCAACGAAAGTACTGCCCGTGTTTATGCCGATGACAGTTTGTTTACCTGCGACGAAAGAACAGGTTTGGAAGTGGCGCAGATGTTTCAGCTGTTCGAAACTCCTTATGCTCCTCCGGAGTTTCGTAATCTGATAGTTTCTCCTTACGACACACGTACGCATTTTGTCAAGTTGCTCAATGCCGAGATTCGCAACAAGAAATCCGGCAAAGATGCCTGGGTGATATTGAAGCTCAATAGTTTGGTTGATGAGCAGTTGGTTGCAAAACTTTATCAGGCAAGCAGGGCAGGAGTGAAGATTCAAATTATCTGCAGGGGAATTTGTGTTTTGATCCCGGGCATTTCGGGCAAAAGTGAAAATATTGAGGTGACCAGCATTGTGGATCGTTTTCTGGAACACAGCCGGGTTTATGTGTTTGCCAATGCAGGCCAGCCGTTGTACTATATTTCGTCTGCCGACTGGATGGTCAGAAACCTTGATCATCGTTTTGAAGTTACAACACCCGTGAAAGATCCTTTGCTTCAACAGGAATTATTTGATATGCTGCAGATACAACTTCGCGACAATTGCAAAGCAAGATTGGTCAATAAAGATGTTGTAAACATCTATAAATCAAAGAAAAAAAATGAATCTTCAATCAGGTCCCAAATAGAGATTTACAATTATTTCTGCACAAAATCTTCACAATAGAACGCGAACGGACTCAATAGTAGAATTTGATTTTTCGGGTTTTATAGTTGATAACAGCTTTGTAGTGCTTTAGTAAATCGCCTCCCAAAACACCATCAATCTGTGGCAAACCAAGATGCTGATACGAGAGATGCACATGTTTCAGGTCGATGGCAACAGCCTGGTATCCAATGATTATCAAATCACCAAATTGCAATTTTTCGATTTCCAAAACCTCAGACGGCATTTCATTGGTGCCCAATCCTGTTGAGAGTTTTTCGTTTGCCTCAAATTGCGGGTTTGTTACAAACTGTCTGATGACGGTATTGTCAAAAACTGTTCTGGAGGCTCCTGTATCAATCAAAAAATTAGCTGGCATTGAATTGATCAAACCCTTTAACATCAAATGAAAACCATCATCTTCTATGCTAACCAATTGAATTGGGATTTCAGTAATACGCATCAGAAGTTTGGTTTGAGGGCATATTTATTGTAAAACTCTTCAATGATTGCCACAGATTCTTCGGCTGTGTCAACTAATTGAAAAATCTCAAGATCATCTTCATGAATATTACCTGCCGACAGCATCCGTTCTTTTATCCAGTCAACGAGTCCTTTCCAATATTCCTTGCCAACCATAACGATCGGAAACTTGATGAGTTTTTGGGTCTGAATCAAGGTGATAGCTTCAAAAAGTTCATCCATTGTCCCGAAACCACCGGGCAAAACAATATAACCCTGCGAATAGCGCATAAACATCACTTTTCGAACAAAGAAATAATCAAATTCCAGAAATTTGTCCCGATCAATAAAAGGATTTGGATTTTGCTCGAAAGGGAGGTCAATATTTACGCCTACGCTTTTTCCTCCTGCAAAATGAGCACCTTTGTTACCTGCTTCCATGATACCTGGCCCACCCCCGGTGATGATTCCAAACCCTTTCTTTGTTAAAAGGTAGGCGATTTCTTCCGTCAGGCGGTAATAATGGTCGTTGGGTTTGGTGCGGGCCGAGCCAAAAATCGCCACGCAAGGTCCAATACGACCGAGTTTTTCGTAGCCATCCACAAATTCCGACATGATTTTAAAAACCGACCAGGAATCATGGGTTTTAATTTCGTTCCAGTTTTTTGCCTTAAAGGCTTTTCTGATTTTGTTTTCGTCTTGCTCGTTCATATCATACTTTCTTTATCGCTGAAATAACGCATAAATTGCACGCGCTCAAAAAGGTCGGGTTTGCTATATTTTTTCTGGCTGAGTTTGCCTCTGAAATCAGAAATCTTTGTGAAATTATGCGATTCCATCCAATTTGTGAGTTCATGATGCATTACATCAAGATAGGGCACACCATGATGATAAAGGGCACTGGCTACCTGCACTGTTGTGGCACCGGCAAGCAATAGTTTAGCTACTGCCATGCCGTCCGAAACACCTGTAGAGGCTGATAAATCGCAGCCAGCGTGTCCGTACATCATAGCAATCCAACGCAATGGCATGGTGATTTCGCCAGGCTGACTTAACACATTGGCTGAAGTTACTTCCAGATTATCCAGATCGAAATCAGGGCTGAAAAACCTGTTGAACAACACCAGACCGCCAATGCCTGAATGCGAGAGCTCACGAATCATATTTCCCAGATTGGAAAAATAATAGCTTATTTTGAGAACGATTGGGATACTGACTTGTTTTTTTACCTGTTTGATGATTTCAAAATAGATTTTTTCATTCTCGGCACTGCTGTTGTTAAGGTTAGATGGCAGCACAAAAACATTGAGTTCCAGCGCATCGGCTCCTGCTTTTTCAATTTCTGAGGTGAAGCTGATCCATTCGTAGGCTGTTCTGCAATTCACTGAAGCAATCACCGGAATCTCCAGTTCCTTTTTGGCCTGTGTAATAAGATTGGTGTATTTTTCGAGGTTTTCCTGCCGGATACGAAGATCCAGGTAATCAAGAAATTCCTCACGTCCGGTCTTGTCAGCTTCCACTTTTAAGGTATGCTCGTATTCGTGTGTGATTTCTTCCTCAAACAACGACTTCAATACCACTGCACCAGCACCATGCTGTTCGAGGTTTTTGAGTTTGGAAACAGAATCAGTAAATCCTGAGCTGGCAGCAATAATCGGGCTTTTTAAGGCAAGTCCCAGGTAGGTGGTCGACAGGTCAATCATATGTTTCTCAAATTAGTGATGAATAATGGAGCTAAAGTACGGCATCAAACTGAGAACTGCAATTCGACCGGCGTTTTTTTGAGAAGTCATTTTCAAGAAAAAAAACCGCCCAAAATTTTCGGGCGGCTTTCAATTATTATGTTCTGGTTATTACATCGGTCTAGTCTTCCTGATGTGGTTTGACCAGTTCGATCAATTCCGGAAGATCCATTCCAAGATTTTTGAGGTGTTCAATCTTTGGCACCCCGTTTTTTGTCCAGCCACGACGTTTGTACACAGCATCCAATAGTTTTTCATATTGCGATTCGCGAAACTCGCGGTGTTTGGCCATTTTCTCTTCTGTTGATTTTCCTTCCGGATCCACGCCAATGATTTCTTTCAACTGTTTGTCGTATCGATCGGCACGACTTTCATACTCCTCAATCGTAACAGGTCCGGCAGCCCGATAGGGTTGTGCATCGAATTTTCTTGTTCCAAAGCCACGGCGCAAATTGAAGATACGCTGGAAATTATACACACGTTCCGATTGACGTATCATTTCTTCCTTGTCGAAGTCTTTTCCTGTTACGGCTTTGTAAATGGTAACATAATTATCAACGTGTTCCGGAACTTTCGCAGGCTCATCGGTTTCATGATTATTCTCAGGCTCCACATCATTCCAGGGGAGCTTGCACAAGCCAACCAGGCCAAACCAGGTTCTGAACATAGGGAAATAGTGCAGGGCTTCTGCTTTATCTTCGAATGTAGGAATTTGATTGTTTACCATATCCATAAAGATCAGCCAGGCCTCATCGTGCTGCGGCCCTTTGTTGGTCATGGCATAGCCACCTTGCTGTGCGAGCGATTCTTTCGAAACATATTGCGAATATTCAAGGCCTTTGTTTTCCATGCCGATATCCTGAATAAATTTCGGATCGCCCCATCCATTGGCAATAAACAGCTCTTTTAGTTTGCGTACACCCATTCCGGCAGTTTTTCCGAAACCTTCTCCTCTGGCAAGTTGGTGCAACAATTCCATGGCATCATCTGCATTTCCGAAATTTAGTTTTAATCCGCCAGTGCGTTCTTCATTCAAAATACCATTTTCAAAACACTCCATCACAAAGCCCAGAATCGTTCCCCAGGTGATGGTGCAGATGCCATAAGTGTCGCAATAAAAATTGGCTTCGATGGTGAAGTCGGGATTAAAAATGCCTGCAATCGAGCCGAGTGAAGAGGTTGTTTCATATTCGGGTCCATCAACAATTACCTTATCGCCAGCGTAAGGGCCGGTGCGAAGCAGGTAATTGTCAACGCCTTTGGCACAGGCCATATTGCAACCAATCCAGCAACCGTCAGGTATTCCCTGCGTGAAGCGGGATTTCCATACCTCGCTATGAATTTTATACGCATCGGGATGGTTGCCAAACTTGAAATTGTGCACAGGCAGCAAATCATAATCGTTCATGATATTGGTGAGGTGAGCCGTACCTTTCGAACGCATTTCGGCCTGCTTGTCATCCAACTCACGCATTTCGCGGTTGAAACGCTGGCCACGTTCCATGATTGCTTTAAGGTCAACAACATTATTCAGGTTTCCTTTTACACCCGGAATTTTGGCTACCAGGGCTTTGATTTTTTTGTCTCTGAACACCGTTCCAATTCCCCCGCGTCCGGCTTGCTTTAATCTGACCAGCTTACGTTTGGGATCATAGAAACTAAAATTTAACATCCCTATCAGGGAATGATCAGCGGCTGTTCCGGCCGAAACAACAGCGATATTCTTTTTGTCTTTTTCGTCATCGGCATACATTTCAGTGAGCACTTCGGCCAAAACATGACTGTCGATCGGTTCTTCCGGAGCTTTGAGTATCTCAATCTGATGATTTACCCCATCGATGAAAATGATGACATCTTCCTTGGCTTTGCCTTGCAATTCGATGGCGTCGAAACCTGAAAATTTGAGGAAAGGGCCAAAAAAACCACCTACATTGCTGTCCATCACAGAATCTGTTTGTGGGGAGATGGAAACGCAGATTGATTTTCCCGTTCCTGAATATTGAGTGATGCCTCCAATGGGACCGGAAGAAATAACGATCTCATTCTCAGGGTCGTTCCATTTTGTGTCGGGATTTGTGGCATCCCACAAATAACGAAGTCCGTAACCACGGCCACCAATAAATTTTTCTTTCACAACCGGGGGCACTACCTTCTCCGTAATCTGATTTTCACTTAAGTTGATGTGCAAAACCTTGTCAGTGTAGCCTCTCTCCAATGCTGTCCATTTATAAGGCCAGGCTTTAAGCATTTCGTGCTTCGATTTGATAGCTTCTATTTCCATAAGATATGCTTCTTTTTTATCTGTTATATTTTTAACAAAAATAATAAAATAGCAGGTATGTAGTATGTAAATACTTCAAAATAAACAATATGCAAATTATTGCAACTCGAAAAAATCAGATTAAGTGATTGCCATATATGTTATTAGCTGCATATTTAGAATCATTATAAATTTAAGTCATTCAAGTGGCTTTTAAAATTGCAGACTTTTAATTGTATCGAACGGTTTTTCTGCTTTGAGTGTTTGTGCTTATTGGCGGAAAATGTATTTTTACAAACTTAATGTGGCCGTAAGAATAATGACAGAAACTTTGATAAGAAACCATTTATCGCATTTTGAAGTTGCCATAGCCGGATGCGGTGGCCTGGGCTCAAATGCAGCTGTGGCACTTGCCAGATCTGGAATTGGCAAGCTACTTCTGGTTGATTTTGATCGGGTGGAGTTATCAAATCTAAACCGGCAATATTTTTTTTATGACCAGATAGGGCAGTATAAAGCCCACGCACTTGCCGATAACATCCGCAAGATTGATAGATCTATTGAGTTGAAAACCATTATTGTAAAGTTGGATGAGACTTCAGTAACACAGCTGTTTGCACGAGTTGATCTGGTTATTGAAGCTTTTGATCTGGCTGCTGAAAAGCAGATGTTGCTCGAAACCATGCTGCTCAATTTTCCTGAAAAACCTCTTATCATGGGCAATGGGATGGCTGGTTTTGGGAAGTTTGAGTTGATAAAACAGCAGCAATGGGATAAACAAGTGTATATTTGTGGAGATTTTACAAATGAAATTTCAGAAGACAATCCGCCATTAGCACCCAGAGTTGGAATTGTTGCAAATATGCAGGCTAATCTTGCCCTTGAGCTGATATTAAAAATGAGAAAATAATGCAGATTATTTTAAATAACAGACCAGCACATTTCGAAGGCGAAAAAATTACAGTTAATGAGCTGATCAAACGTAAGAACTTTACTTTTAAACTACTGGTAACCAAGATAAATGGTAAGTTAGTACGTGTTGATGAGCGCGATAATGCCTGGATTATGGAGGGGGATAAGGTGGAAGTGATGCATTTAATTTCGGGCGGCTAATCAAACAATTGGATGATGAAATGGCTCAAAAGAATCTTTATCTCCTCTGTGATTTTGCCCGGGATATTTTTGCTGGCATTGTTTCTGAATTATAAGTTCGTCACTGAAGAGGCAGCATCAAAAATTGTTTACCATATCGATTCTTTGCAGCCGGCCCGGGTAGGCCTGGTATTGGGGACTTCCAAATACAGCGTTTCGGGTACGATTAATTCATTTTACAGAAATCGTATTAATGCCGCCTTGCAGCTTTTTGAAGCAGGCAAAGTTGAATATTTGATTGTGAGTGGCGACAACAGACATGCCTCCTACAACGAGCCACGCTTTATGATGCGGGATTTAATAGATGCCGGAGTGCCGTCAGATCGTATTATCCCGGATTATGCGGGCTTCAGGACTTTTGATTCGATGGTGAGAGCCAAAAAAGTTTTTATGCTGGATTCGGTTATTTTGATCTCACAGGTCTTTCATTTGGAAAGGGCTTTGTTTATCGCACAAAGATACAAGCTGAGAGCCATTGGATTTGCGGCGGATTTTCCGGATTCTGAAGCTGCCTTCAAAGTAGTGGTTCGTGAGTATTTTGCCCGCATTCGGATGATGCTTGATCTTTATATCTTAAAAACTGAACCACATTTTTTGGGTGAGGAAATTCCTGTATTACCAAAAGATTCGGTTTAAGAGTTGTTTTTCACGATCACCAGACTTGTGTCTTTGTCTGGTATGAGGACAGGATTTTCGGGGATTTGTTTAACGAATTTATTCACTGCTTCCATCAAGGCTGGCCATTTTGGATTGTAGTCATGAACAATAATCACTCCGCCTGGCAGGAGTCTTTCATAAAAAAAACTTAATCCTTCGGAGGTTGGTTGAGCCAGATCAACATCAATGCTCACAAAACAAAACTTGATTTTGGATGCTTTGACGCATTGTTCTGAAAACTTTCCGGGGTAGAAAATGATTTTTTCAGATTGGCCAAGTTTTACCTTTACTTTTTCGAGTGAGGTATCCGCAAAATGCTGAGGCGTATAGGTGGCTGCTTCGCCTTTTTCATTTATCAGATCAGCCTCGTCAAAACCAGTAAATGTATCGAAAAGATGGATTCTTTTTTCGGGTGCCATCAGGTGCAATATTTGGGCTGTATCACCTTTGTAAACACCGAGCTCTGCCAAATCGCCATCCAGTTTGCAGGCTTGTATTCTTTGCATCTGAAGCCAGAAAAGCATAAACCTTTGTTTGTCGGGATAGCTCTTGAAAACGCGTATCAATTTAGGAGCTATAGTTCCGTTTTTTTTGGCCTGAACAAAAGCTTCAGGAAGTTTTCCATTGCCTGACTTGAAATCAAACCAAAAAATTGCAAACATGATTGCAAACACCACAAAAACGACCAAGCCAATAATTTCGAGAAACATACAGCTGTTTTGAGATTATGTGATAGGCGAAATTACGCTTTTTTGTCTTGAGTGCCTGAGGCAATGAATTAAATCAAAGCTTTTGAAATTAAAAACGCCTGCAAAACTTTGTTTACAAGCGTTTTTGTGACCCCATCGGGATTCGAACCCAAATCGTCAGAACCGGAATCTGAAATTCTATCCATTGAACTATGGGGCCGTAGAACCAGCCTGCAAATTTACATTTTTATCGCAATAGTTGAGTTCATTCCTGATTTTAAAAAAATGCCGGATCAATTAATCCGGCATAATTTTTCAAAGATATGCTGTTACTCAATAATCAGTTTTTCTCTGAGACTTTTGCCCTGTGTTTTCACCTGGATGATATAAACACCTTTGGGTAGGTAGGAAAAGTCGTAGATTTTATCTTTTTCAGCTATTGCAGAAGCAAATAACTGTCTTCCTGAAACATCCATGATTTCAATGCGTTCAGCTTGCATGCCTTCAGACAATTGTAATCTGAATTGCCCATTCGTTGGATTAGGCAGGATTTGGATGCTATTGTTATCGGCTGAGTGATTTGCAACAGAAACCGTAGTGCCCAGTTCAACAGCTGTGATATACAATGGATTGCCGTAAAAGCTGTAGGTTTCAAAAGCAACTCTGATATCTGATTGTCCCGCCCATTCATTCAGGTTAAGCGTGATGCAATCGGCTCCCCAATCTACTCCGCACCAATCCCAAACATTTACTGGCACAAATCCTTCAACCTGCGGATGTGTAGCAAAATTACCGCTTCCATTTTCAGCATCGGCAAAGATGCGCGTCCAATTGTTGCCGCAATCATCGCTTACATAAATAATCAGGGAGTCGGCATAGGCATCGTGTCTTTTGGCGTAGGCATGTTTAAAAGCAAGGTTCACCTGATCAAAACCACTGAGATTTAATGGTGGTGTGATCAATCTGTCGCGCTCGCCTATGGCGTAGTAGTTTGTAAAATCCAATACAGCTGCTTTGTCAGTCTCGTTCAATCCACCAACCTGGGTGATTTCCCAGCTTATTTGATTGTCAGGATTCCAGATTTCCCAGCCTGCTTCTTCAAAACTTATACTTTGAAAATACTCCTCAAAAGGCAATGTTTCTCCCCCGACTGTGATCATTTCAAATTTCGTATCAGAAGCACTTCCATTAAGGTTTGTCGCCGTGAGCGATACGGAATAGCTTCCGGGAGCATCAAAAACAACAACCGGATTTTGTGAATAAGCATCGGTGCCTTCAACAAAAGTAACTGTTTCAGGCGTGAAGCTCCATTCCCAGCTCCGTGGAAGATAAGTGCTTTTATCATTGAAACTAACTGCTGTTCCGGTGCAAATCAATGTTTCAGAAGCAGTAAAATCAACTTCTGGAAGCAGGCTGCTGCTGGTAGTTATATAGGCTGTTTTGGTGATAGAGTTTGACCCAAAATCGTTTGAAGCAGTCAAACTTACCGAAAAGGTTCCGGCTTCGCTAAACTGTATTCCTTCCGGATTTTGATCTGTAGATGTGGCAGGCTCACCAGCCTCGAAAGCCCAGCTCCAGTTATCAGGAACACCAGCAGTAAGGTCTTTAAAATCAATAATTTCACCTACTGGGATAAGTGTATGTGAAGCTTCAAAATCAGCGATTGGCTCGAATGCAACCTTAAGGTGTGCCCACTGTGTGCCCCAGCGATCGCCTCCTGAGGGGAGATCGGCATATTGTTGTAAAACCCAGAAATCATGTCCGTTTACCGGATCGAGCATGGTAGCAGAGTAATCGCCCCAACGATTACGACCACCGCCAAAGGTTTTATAATAAGGTGCTAAACCATCTTTGTATTGATAGGAATCTCTGAAAGTGTTGGGTGGGTCAGTATGATAGCGAAATGAGTAGGCAGCACTGGCATACTGGTTCTCCGAAAAGCTACTGTAACCTATTATTGCATCATCAAATTCGTTTACGGCAATTGTTGCAAAAGCGTATGACATCCCACCATCGGGATCGTCAATCCGGCCCCATTGCAATATCTCGCCTTCGGGTGTAAGATTCCACCATTGCACTGCTGTTCGCTGAGGATTGTTTGCCGGCAAAAAAACATGATGCGTTGCCCATAACATACCGTTTTTCATGATCACATTCTCCATGCGATGATCCACGGCATTGATGTCCTGTTCCGATCCCATTTGGGGCAAAAAATCACCACTGCCACCCACCGAGCCAGCCCAGGGATTGGGAACTCCTATGGCACCCAGAAACGAAAATTCTGGTTCTGTAGTTTCTCCGCTCACTTTAAACATTCTGATATATCCATTTCCTCCCTGATCTCCATTAGCCGATGAGATGAGATACACATCTTCTTGTTCGGTGTCGTAGGTTATTGCCGGAACGAGTGTAAAGCCCTGATTGGTCGTAAAACGTGTGAAGTCAGGAGTTTCTTCACCGGCATACATGGCCATTTTGTCAAAAACATAGACGGTACTGTAAAAGCCATCGCCAAACATATTGCCCGAAACAACGATCCATTTGCTGTTGAATCCCATACTTGGATAATCAAACCATACCTGATTGGCCGGATCTGCGATATAAGAATAAAGATACCACTCACCTGATGGATCGCTATTGGCCGAAACTCCCATATAAATACGGGATTCGCCAGGGGTGCTGCCCGAACAAGTAACAAAAATCCATCTGTCTTCTTCAAAATCGTACAGAATTTTTGGGTCAAAAGTGCTTCCGCCAGGCAGTTCCGTCCAGAACATGCCTAATGAAACGGTTCCCAAATCATTACCAATTCTGTCCTGAATCCTAACCTGAGTGTTGAGGGTTACCATCAAATGGTCTGGTCCGGGAGCTCCGTTCACATCCGGAGGAATGGAATTTCCGGAATCATCCAGGCCCAAAAAACTAGTGTCGGGTTGTGGTGAAACCTCCCGTAAAACCGTATTTTGCATCAGTTGATTGCCAATATGAATAATTTCCTCCTGGTTTATTTCATAAAGCGGGAGTTCGCGATGTGGATTTGGTTTTTTGAACGTATTGTATTCAATATCACCAAATTTAGCAGCATTGTCCTTGATGGTTGCAAATGAGGTTTTAATATGTGCTTCTGCTTTGCTTTTCAGCTCATTTGTCTGGGCATAAAGCGCGACACTAATCAGAAATAGTAAAGTTGTAGTTAAGATACTTTTTTTCATAGGCTATGTGTTGGAATGTAGGAAGTGAGTTTGCAAACTTATCTAAATATTATGATTTTCTTGTGTTCTGTATGATTATCAGAAGTCAGGGTAATCAGATACGAACCTGAGGGAATTTCTTGGATGTCAATAATATTACTTGAATGAGAAATGCTTTTTTCCATTAATAGTTTTCCACTGAGGTCTGACAGGGTTAGATGCAGCTTAGTGACATCAGATGGCAGGCTAATCACAAAATATTCATTTGCAGGATTGGGATACACTTTGAACAGCTTGTTATCATGCTGTTGGGATAGTGCTGTAAAGTTTGTGATTGCCAGATTTTTAATGTATAAGTTGTTGCCGTAATTGTTATAGGTTTCGAGGCGTATCATCAGGTTCGACTGTCCGGCCCAGGCAGTGAGATCGATTAGTGGACAATCAGCACCATAGCCTTGTCCGCACCAGTCGTCATCCGAAGCTGGTTCAAAGAAAGCGGTAGTAGTTTCAGCAGTTTCAAAGCTACCATTACCATCAGGGCCGTTGGCATAAACTCGTGTCCAGCTTTCGCCGCAATCGGCACTCAGGCTTATGATGAGTGAATCCTTTTGCATATAACGCATGGCATAGGCATAATCGAATTTCAGGTACGCATTTTCAAAATCCCTGAGGTTGATGACAGGGCTCACCAGATAATCGCGTGCTCCCATGCTGGTGTAATTGAAAAAGTTCATCCAGATGGTGTGCGATTCGTCAATTTGTTTCAGCTCCCAGCCTCTGCCTTCATCGGGATTTACTCTTGTCCAGCCGGTTTCGTTGAAATCGCCTGCATCAAAATTGGCCTCATAGGGTATGGCCAGGCCACCCGTCTGGATAAAGTCAGCAAAGCTTGCTTCGTTTGTTCCGGTGGCGTTTGCTGCCATCAGGGTCACTGTGTAATCGGCATCTTCATTAAACTGAACCACAGGATTTTGAGAATTTTCGTCAGTGCCATCGACAAAAGTAACCGAGGTTGGTTCGAAAGACCATTGCCAGCTCTCAGGACAGTTTTCTGATTGATCTGTAAAATGTACCACCATGCCGGTGCATCCTGAAGTTTGATCAGCTTCAAAAGCGATTTCAGGAGCAGCTGCTGCTGTTACGGTGATATAATCCGTTTTTTGGTGTGTATCATTTCCCAAGGGATTTGTAACTGTGAGCGTGACCGAATAAACTCCTTCTTGTTCGTAACGGATGCCTTGAGGATGCTGATCTGCCGAGCTTGCTGGTGTTGCACCATCAAAGGTCCATTCCCATTCAAAAGGTGTTCCGGTAGTAAGATCAGTAAAGTTGATGGTACAACCGGCTGCCACATTTGTTGAGGTGGCTTCAAAGTCGGCAACCAGTGTGCCAATAAATGGGGGAGTGCTCCACAAACCGCGGCCATAGGTGGCTGCCCTAAGCCGGTCGCCGGAGATATTTTCTGGGTCGTAATAAAACTCAAGTTCTGTTACTTTGGCACTGGCCGGCATCCCATTTCCAAATTCAATCCATTCTTCCAGCCCGGCATCTTTGTAAAACACTCCTACATTTGTTCCAATATAGATGGCATCCTGTGCATTTTTATACAGCGCGATTGTATTAATCTGATTGCCACTTAAATTGGCTGTTATCTCTGTCCAGCTGGCTCCTTTGTCCTCCGATTTATAAATACGTGTTTGTTGAGCCATATACACCACATTTTCGTCTAAATAACTTGTTTCCAAGGCAGTGATAGTATTTGGTAAAGGCAGATTGGAAGTGCGGCTGGTCCAGTTCACTTCGTTATCTTTGGCATTTTCGGTGTACCATAATTTATTTCCACTCGCAACATACAATATGGAAGTGTTTGCCCGCGATTGAGCCATCACATTCATATCGCTATTATTCATACTGCTAATTTTTTTCCATTGTACAGTACTGGTGCTTCCGGATTTGATATTGGTGCTTCGCCAAATATTTTTATATCCCACAAACATGATGTTTCCATCTTCATGATCAATCAGGAAGGGAGTAACCCAGCCGCCACTTTCGGTAATTCCATTCACCCCTTCACCGGCGATCTGTCCCTGGTTGTTATTGTTGTAAATTCGGTCGATAGAGCCATAATAAATAGTTGAGTAGGCATAGCGGTCGTCGTTCGGATCGAAGGCACATTCCATGCCATCGCCACCACCTACATTTATCCAGTTATGGGTTCCACCTACATAGGTTGATGAGCCATTATCCTGATATCCGTTAATAACAAAATCAGGATTTGTCTGACTAACTCCCAGCTTGTAAGCCTGGCTTATCACAAGTCCGTTTGTTATTTCTTCCCAGCTATTTCCCTGGTCATCAGTCCAATAAATCCCGCCATCATTGCCTACGAATAGTTTTCCGTTCACAGGGTTGTATTCGAGAATATGCAGATCGGCATGAACTGATTCCACATCGCAGCCGCCATACCAATGTGAACTGATTGTCCAGGTTGAACCTCCATCCACTGATTTAAAACTGTTTACACCTCCCGCAATAATTACATTTTCATCAAAAGGGTCAACAGCAATATCCAGATCGTACCAGGCTTGTCCGCCGCTTCCGCCATTGCAGTCCCAGCTCATGATATTTGGATAGTTTGAACGCATCACAAAGCTCTGGCCACTATCATCGGAACGGTAAATACCTTTGAAGGAATCGGAATTTGTTTGCAGAAAATACACCACATCGGGGTTTGCATCCGATACTCCGATCACACCCCGGGCAGCTCCCGAAAGGCCGTTATTCACCTGCGAAAAGCTGCTGCCACCATCTTCGGAACGGTAAAAACTACCTCCGGTGGCTGCATAAATGATTTGTGGGTCAGTAGGTTTGAACACGATTTCTTTGAAGTTTCCGGATTGCACCTGATTCCAGTTTAAGCCTGAATCGTCCGAAACAAAAATGCCATTACTTGTAGCAGCAAATATTGTTTCCGGAAAATCGGGATGTTGGATCATTCGGCCTACAGTGGCATTGTCCATGCCGTTGTTGCTCACTTCCCAGCTAAGGCCACCATCTTCGCTGCGCCAAACGCCTAATCCCGGTGCATCACCTGCATCGCGGTCGCCGGTACCTATCAGGATTAAGTCAGGATTGGAATAATCCACGATGATAGCTGATACTCCAAGTGTTGGCAGATGATCTGTTAGCACTTCCCAATTGGCACCATGATCGGTGGTTTGCCATAGCCCGCCTGCCGGAGCTCCAATATAAAAGTGATTCTCGTCTGTTGGATGAAAAGCCAGCGCATTGATACGGCCAAGTCCACGATAGCCATTGTATCCCGAGGGGACATCAAAAGGGCCGAGTGCTTCCCAATCGCCTCCTGTGGTCAGATTTTTTCTGGTATTTCTAAATTGTTGCAGGGCTTTCAGATCTTGATCTGGTGCCGGCCTGCTGCCATCAGGGTTTACCATTTGGCGCATCATATATTCCCAGCGTTTGAAAGGTTTGAATCCACTGCCTTTGGTGATTTCACGATTTTCCCAATAGGTGTTAAATGCCCTTACAGTGGCATTGAAATTGGCGTTTTGGTCCTGCATCATCTCTACCCAATAAGGATAATCGGCAGTGTCGGCCTGGTTTTGTGCCTGTGAATTTATCGGAGCAAATGCAATTATGCAAAACATTGCAATTGCTGACAAAAAGAAACTTCTCATGAAAAAAATTTTAAGCGGTTTGAAAAATTTAGAAATACTGGCACGAAAATACGCTTTACGGAAAAATTAACATTAATAAACTGTAAGAAAACTTATTAAAAAGGCATATTTTTCTATAAAACCTAAACTTTGTTAAGGTTTACCGCAAATTAATTTCAGAAATTGTGGAATAGGTTGACCGAACAACAATTAAAATTCTGAAGTGAAGTGGAATTTAATATCCGGATATTTTTCCATTGAAGTTTGCAAAGCATAAGGCGAGTCGGCCAAAAAAACATCACGTCCTTCTTTGTCGAAAGCCAGGAAAGAGGCTTTGCGGGCTTTAAAATCGTTGAGCATGGCTTTGTTTTCACTAGTTATCCAGGCTGTTTTGTAGAGTGTGATAGGTTCGTACCTGCAGGAGGCTCCATATTCGTGAAGCAATCTGTATTGTATCACTTCAAACTGCAGTGCACCAACCGTTCCGATGATTTTGCGTCCGGTTGCTTTTCCGGTGAAAAGTTGGGCCACACCCTCGTCCATCAGCTGATCAAGACCTTTGGCCAGCTGTTTCGATTTCATGGGATCAGCGTTTTCAACATACCGAAATAGCTCGGGCGAAAAACTTGGAATGCCTTTATAATGAAGCAGCTCTCCTTCGGTTAAGGTGTCGCCGATTTTAAAATTTCCGCTATCGTACAACCCAACAATATCACCCGGAAAGGCTTCATCTACAATGGATTTCTTTTGTGCCATGAAAGCTGTTGGATTTGAGAATTTTAAGCTTCGGCCAAGCCTTACATGATGATAGGGTTTGTTACGCTCAAAACGCCCCGAAACAATCCGTACAAAAGCAATCCTGTCTCTGTGGTTAGGGTCCATATTGGCGTGAATCTTAAACACAAAACCTGAAAAATTTTCTTCTTCGGGGAGTATTTTTCTTTCTTCGGCTTGGCGGCCGATTGGGGTAGGGGCGATGCGTATAAAACAATCCAACAGTTCTTTAACACCAAAATTGTTGAGTGCACTTCCAAAAAACACCGGACAAATTGTTCCATCAAGGTATTGTTGGCGGTCGAACGCTGGATAAACACCTTTAATCAGATCAAGCTCTTCACGTAGCATCTGCGCATCTTCGTCCAGGTAATCATCCAACTCAGGATCATGGAGGTTGCTGATGGAGATGCCTTCTTCAATACGTTGTTTCCCAGGCTCGAAAAGATAGAGGCTTTCGTCAAAAATATTGTAAACACCCTTAAATTCAGGTCCCATATTGATCGGCCAGCTCAATGGTGTGATTTTGAGATCAAGTTTTTGCTCAACTTCATCAAGTAATTCAAAACCATCTTTCCCGGGCCTGTCGAGTTTATTGATAAAAACAATGATAGGGGTTTTGCGCATCCGGCAAACTTTTACAAGCTTTTCAGTTTGAGGCTCAACACCTTTGGCTACATCAATCACAACAATCACGCTATCCACTGCGGTTAAGGTTCTGAAGGTGTCTTCGGCAAAATCCTGGTGACCAGGAGTATCAAGAATGTTGATGTTGAGGTTGTTGTACTCAAATCCCATTACGGATGTAGCCACAGAAATACCACGCTGACGCTCAATCTCCATCCAGTCGGAGGTAGCAGTTTTTTTGATTTTGTTTGATTTTACGGCTCCGGCCACCTGTATAGCTCCTCCGTAAAGCAAAAGTTTTTCGGTTAAAGTAGTTTTACCGGCATCGGGATGGCTGATGATGGCGAAAGTTCTTCTTCGATTGAT
Source organism: Bacteroidales bacterium (assembly GCA_028696715.1). Classification (GTDB taxonomy): domain Bacteria; phylum Bacteroidota; class Bacteroidia; order Bacteroidales; family F082; genus UBA5536. Next base: position 43,191 of record JAQVGO010000001.1, on the reverse strand, counting down.
TTCTTTGGTGAGTTTTTGATTACCCATGAAGGAATATTGATATAAAACGTTATATTACTGATCATTATAAAGCAGAACAGGCGAACTGTTTTGAGTTTGCAAAAGTAAAAGATTTTCTGAGGGAGAAGTGTTTGTTGGTTTAATTTCACTGGAAGTTAAATTCAATCGTCAAATATTTTATACTAAATTTTATTATTGTGATCATTCTTCTTATTTTCGGCAGCTAAAACTGCAATTTTCGTAAGTTAAACCAAACGATTATGAGTAAAACCTATCAAAAAAGTAGCAGAATTGGTCGGCCTGTTCTGATGATTATTGTGTTTTCGGTCTTGTTATTCGTTGGCTGCAAACATCAGCCTACTACAGATATCCCCTTGATTGAATTGCCCGTGTCAACAGTTGAATTGAAGGATGTACCAATCTATCAATCTTTTGTGGGGCAAACTTATGGTGCAAAAGACGTTGACATCATAGCACGCGTTGATGGTGTGCTCGAAGGTTTGTATTTTAAGGAAGGCAGCCGGGTTAAGGCGGGTCAGTTGTTGTATAAGATTGATCAGCAGCCTTTGCTGGCCAGGGAAGCCTCGTATATGAGTTTGCTTGCCCAGGCAAAAACAATGTTGGTAAAGGCTGAGAGTGATCTGAACAGGATAAGACCATTGGCAGAAACCAATGCAGTAAGTCAGCGCGAACTGGATGCTGCAGTGGCTCAGTATGATGCAGCCAAATCGAATGTGGAAGCTGCTGAGGCAAACCTGCGTGCCTCCCGGTTGGAATTGGGCTATACACTTATAAAAGCTCCTATTGATGGCATTATCGGAATTTCGAATGCAACCACAGGCGAGTACGTGGGCAGAGCTCCCAATGCCGTTATCCTGAATACGGTATCAAAAACAGATACCATAAAAGTGAAGTTTTACCTCAACGAGAATGAATACATTCAATTAGTCACCGGACAGGAAAATGAAGCCTACAATAAAAAGTTTATTGAAGAAGGTGTACGGCTATATCTGGCCGATAACTCACTTTTCCCTCATCGGGGAAGGATTGAGATCATGGATCGCGGCCTCGATCCCAATACAGGCTCAATCCTTTTGCAGGCAGCCTTTCCAAATCCTGATGGAATCATACGCCCCGGACAGTTTGCCCGTATTGAATTACTCCGCGACTACATCGAACAGGGAATCACAATACCTAAACGATCGGTTCGCGAAATGCAGACCATGCATCAGGTTTATGTACTCGACAGCAACAATATGGTAACAAACAGAATGCTCGAAGTAAGTCATTCCTATGGGCAGCAACTGATTGTGAAGAGCGGGCTTAGTGCAGGAGAAAGATATATTGCTGAAGGATTTGAGAAAGTGATGCCGGGTATGCCGATCAAGCCTCAACTTACTCAGGACGAAGTTGAAAAAATAAAATAATCAGCCATGAATAATATTTTTGTCAAGAGGCCGATTGTGGCTATTGTTATCGCCATTGTGATGACTTTAGCAGGAGTGATTTCACTTGTTCAGCTTCCTATTGAACAGTATCCTCAGCTGGCACCTCCGCTTGTTCAGGTGAGTAGTTATTATACGGGAGCCAATGCTTCAAATGTTGAACAATCTGTTGCTACTCCCTTAGAGCAAAAAATTAATGGGGTTGACAATTCCCTTTACATCCAGTCAGTAAACACCAACTCAGGAAGTATGAGTCTTAGGGTAACTTTTGATCCCGGCTCCGATCCTGATATGTCGAGTGTGTTGGTGCAAAACAGGGTTTCAGCAGCATCGGCCCAGCTGCCGTCCGAAGTGAACAGGACAGGTGTTACGGTCGAAAAATCCTTCACCTTTCCGATGTTGATTGTTTCTGTGGTATCACCAGATAATACCTTTGACAGGGAGTTTATTGGCAATTATGCCCGGCTGAATATCAGCGATGAGCTATCACGCATTTCCGGGATAGGAAAGGTTGATGTGGTTGGGGTGAGCGATTATGCCATGCGTCTTTGGGTGAAACCCGAGCGAATGGCCAACCTGAACATTACTGTTGCGGATATTACCAACGCCTTGCAGGAACAAAATGTAATTGTTCCGGGAGGTAAGCTGGGTGGCGAGCCGGCTCCGGAAGGTACTGATTTCACTTACTCTGTCACCTTAAAAGACAGGATGCAAACTGCTGAGGAATTTGAAAACGTAGTGATCAGAATTGCAGAAAGTGGTGCCGAAATAAAAATCAAGGATGTTGCTGATGTCGCTCTAGGTTCAGAGAATTATGAAGCCTTTACCAGGGTGAACGGTTCGGATTGTGCCATCCTTTTCATCTATCAGGCTCCGGGATCAAATGCCATGAATGTGTCAGCTGAGGTAAAAGCAACACTCGAGCGTTTGAAGGCTGATTTTCCGGATGATCTGGATTATGAGATTTCACTTGATACTACCGTTCCTATTAAAGCCGGAATGGATGAGATCATCGAAACGCTGCTGATAGCATTGATTTTGGTGGTGTTGGTTGTTTTTATTTTTTTACAGGACTGGCGTGCCACGCTTATACCTGTATTGGCCATTCCGGTTTCGTTGCTGAGTGCTTTTATACTTTTTCCTTTATTGGGTTTTTCCATAAACTCGCTTTCCTTACTCGGATTGGTGCTTGCCATTGGAATTGTGGTTGACGATGCCATTGTTGTGGTAGAAGCTGTGATGGTAAATATCGAAAAAGGATTGAGTGCCCGTGAAGCTACGCTTGTAGCGATGAAGGAGGTGACCGGACCTGTTATTGGGACAACCTTTGTGTTGATAGCAGTGTTTATTCCGGTTTCTTTTATCAGCGGCATTACAGGAAAACTTTATCAGCAATTTGCAATTACCATAGCGGTTTCGGTTTTGTTTTCATCGGTGAATGCACTCACCCTGAGCCCTGCCCTCAGCAGCCTGATTCTTCGTGAAAAGAAAACCGGCAAAGGATTGATGGGTAAGTTTTTTAAATCATTCGACAAGGGGTTGGAAAAATCCGGACGAAAATATTTAAGCGTTACCAATATTGTTAGCCGGAAGTTGGTCAGAAGTATTGTATTCATTGGGATTATAAGTTTGCTGGCTGTGTTTTTAGGCTTTAGGGTGCCGGGTGGTTTTATGCCCGACGAAGACCAGGGGTATTTTATCATGAACGTACAGCTGCCGGGAGCCTCTTCGCTGTCGAGGACGCTTGAAGCTGTTAAGCAGGTTGAGGCAGTTTTGGCTCAGGAAGAGAGTATTGAGTATTACACTTCTATCCCGGGTTATAATTTGCTGTCGGGGGGGATGTCAACGAGTACGGGATCGCTTTTTGTGACGATGAAAGATTGGTCAGAAAGAGATGAAAAAGTAAGTGACATCGTAAACCGCTTGAATTATATGTTATATCTGATGGTGAAGCCGGCTAATGTGATGGCTTTCGGGCCGCCTCCGATTCAGGGATTGGGAAATGGTTCCGGTTTTAGTATTATGATTCAGGACAAAGGTGGAAACAGCATCGATTATTTGACTGCCAACACCATGGAGTTTATCAGGAAAGCGAATGAACGACCTGAGATTTCCCATGCTTTTACAACTTTCAGAAATGATGTCCCTCAGCGTTTTATCTCTGTAAACCGCGAAAAAGCTATGAAAGCCGGCGTTTCACTTAGCGAGTTGCATCTTACAATTGGTGCCATGTTAGGCGGGATGTATGTGAACGATTTTAACCGTTTTGGTCGATTGTATCGAATTTATCTTCAGGCCGAACCTGCTTACCGGCAAAATGCAGAACAGCTCAATAGTTTTTTTGTTAGAAACAGAAACTTCGAAATGATACCGCTTTCGGCTTTCGTAGAGGTAGAAAATAGCATTGGACCTGAATTTACAACACGTTTTAACCTTTTCAGGGCTATCGAAGTATCGGGCATACCTGCACAGGGCTACACTTCTTCTGAGGCCAGGCAGGCACTAAAAGAGGTTGCAGCTACCTTGCCGGCCGATATGGGCTATGCCTGGAATGCCATGTCGTATCAGGAGGAGGAAGCTTCGGGACAAACTGCCGTGATTTTTGCCTTTTCAATCTTATTGGTATTTCTTATCCTGGCAGCATTGTACGAAAGTTGGTCGCTGCCATTCAGCGTATTGTTGGGTACACCTTTTGCACTTTTCGGAGCCTTTTTATTTTTATGGCTGTTCAGGTTTTTTAGCCTGAGTTATGAGAATAATATTTTTGCACAGATTTCATTGGTAATGCTAATTGCCATGGCAGCAAAAAATGCCATTCTGATTGTGGAATATGCCAAGGTAAAATTTGAAGAAGGCAGTAATTTATTCGATTCTGCAATGGAAGCCGCCAAGTTGAGGTTCCGGCCTATTTTAATGACTGTTTTTTCATTCATCCTCGGAATCCTGCCTCTTTTAGTGGCAACAGGTGCAGGATCAGAAGCACGTAAAGTAATGGGAATGACGTTGTTTGGGGGCATCTTGCTAGCTACGGTGATCGGTGTTGTGATGTATCCGATGTTATTTATTTTGGTTGGTAAAATTGCCGGGTATGAGAAAAAAAGAAATGTAAAATCAAAAGTCATCACTCATGAATAAGCGGAATATAGTTAGCCTGCTACTGCTGATGTTTTTGTTAAGTGGTTGTTTAGTTGGGCCTAAATACATTGAAACAATGCCCGACCTTCCAGAAAAGTTCAGCTTTGGAAGTGATGTGGATAGCATCACCAATGATGAATGGTGGGAGTCGTTTACCAATCCTGTTTTGGACAGTGTGATTGCCAATGCTTTAAGAAATAATTATGAGGTATCGATGGCATTGAGCAGGCTCGAGCAGGCTTCACTTGCTCTTGGAATGGCCAAGGCAGATTTATTGCCTGGCTTTGATGTGCAAGCCTCCTATTCGCGTGGCGACTTTACCGGAAGCAGCCAGTTGCCTGCTCCTGTAAATAATGTTTTTGCTGCAGGCCTGATGAATTGGGAGCTTGACCTGTGGGGCAAATACAGGCACGCACGAAATGCGGCTAATGCACAGTTTTTAGCTTCCGATCTGGCACTATATGCTACCCGTTTGGCAGTGGAAAGCCAGGCCGCCGGTTTATATTTTCAATTATTGGATTATCGGGAAAGACTTACAATTGTTGAAAGCACCTATACATCGCGTAAAGCCTCGGCTGAGGTTATGCAACAAAGGTTTCAGAAAGGTGTTGTGGCCGAGATTGAATACAAGCAGGCAGTGTATCAGGAAGCTGATGCAGCTGCAAGTATTCCTTTGTACAAACAACTTATCAAAGCTACTGAAAATGCGCTGGGATTGCTTTCGGGTAGTGCCCGCTATGAGATGGATTGGATTGAGGGTAAGTTAAGCGAACAAAAGCTTCCCGAAAACCTGCCCGACTATTTGCCGGCCGATTTGCTTCAGCGTCGTCCAGATATTTTGATGGCACAGCAGCAACTCATTGCACAATATGCTGCTGCCGGCATTGCGCAAAGTCTTAGGTTCCCGGCAATTAGCCTTACGATGTCGGGTGGTGTGGCAAGTACTGAACTTAATGATCTTTTCAATGGCAATCCAGCCTGGTCAATAGGAGCAAATCTATTTGGCCCGGTGTTTCACTTTGGTAAATTAAAACGGAAAGCCGAGCTTGAAAAGAAAAAAATAGAGGAGATGCAGGCCAATTACGAGCAAATCGTGATACAGGCATTTTTTGAGGTAAAAGATGTGTTGGATGAAATAGAAAGTCTGCGCAACCAACTGTTGCATCGCCAAATACAACTTGATGCTGCACGCAAAACAGACGAGCTTGCCCGCGAAAGATATAACGGTGGAATGACAAGTTACCTGGAGTTGCTTGATGCAGAGCGGGTTCTGTTTGCAACTGAACTTTCCATTGTTCAGAATAAACAAAACCTGCTTAATGCGTACGTAAAGCTTTTTAAAGCACTTGGAGGAGCCTGGTAAAGTGAGTTTCAAACACCATAAAATTCTTGCTCATCACATCCGGAGACAAATTAAGAAGCGGAGGTTTGTCCTGTTGTTGATTGCAAGTTTGCTGGTGCTTTTTATTCCCGGTTTTCTGAACGATTCAGCTTTCAGTGAGTTGTTTTTCTTTTTGTGCCTGAGTTTTCTTTTTGTTCAGAGCATGATCGTGGCAACGCAAAGTGGCACTAAAAATAAATTTTTCAGGTATTTAACTGTTGTATTGCTGATTGTGGTTACCTGGCTCGAGCCTGCCGGAATTAGTATTCATCTGTTGAAGGAACTGAGGTTGGTGGCCATGATTCTCTTTTTTGGTTTTGTGATTTTTTCGCTGGCAAAATACCTGGCCGGAGCTGCCTTCGTTCGTGCCAATGTTTTGCTGGCTGCGGTCAATATTTATCTATTGATGGGAATTGTGGGTGGTTATTTGGCGCAGCTGTTTTTTGTTATCGATGCCAACACATTTCATTTCCCGGCATATATCAATCAGCCCGATTTTACGGATTTTGTTTATTATAGCTTTATTAGCATGGCAACAGTTGGTTTTGGTGATATTGTGCCCGGAAATAGCCAGGGACAAACATTATCCTATCTGATTGCAATCAGTGGTCAGTTGTATGTTGCCATCATCATTGCAATAATCGTAGGGAAATTTGCCAATAGGCCGGGGTCTGATCAGAAATGAAAAAGATAGACTTGTACTATATTGATTAACAAATAATTAATTTTGTTATGTCAGTTTCAAAACTTGTAATTGCACTGTTGTCGATTGTTAGTATCATTTTGCTCACAATCTCATTTTTTTTGCCGGTGGACTCTGAGCTGTACAAATTGCTTAATTACTATGATTATGCCTTATGCGCTTTTTTCCTCTATGATTTTTTTGCTGAACTCAAACGATCAGAGAATCGCTGGAAATATTTCAGAACCTATGGCTGGATCGACTTGCTTTCGTCGGTTCCTGTTGTTCAGGAGCTAAGGTTTGCCCGTTTGTTGCGCATTTTTCGTGTTCTCCGAATCTTTCGAACCTATTCAATTCTGGTTAATTTTCTACGATCCAAGAAGAAGGAGTCATTTTATGGTTTCTCGGTGATGTTGGTGGTGCTCATTATCATCTTATCATCCTTCATGGTTTTGCTGGTCGAAAGACATGTTGGCAATATCAAAACAGCTGAAGATACCCTTTGGTGGAGTTTAATCACAGTAACTACGGTGGGTTATGGTGATTTATATCCAACCACAGGTTTAGGACGTATATTTGCAAGCTTACTGATTGTAACCGGAATTTACGGTTTTGGTGCTGTGATTTCTTATTTGGGAGATCGTTTAAAAAAATGGTAGTGCCTTTGTTTGTGTAAGTTTTGTTATTTTTAAACCCTCAACTTACCAGTCCATGAAAAAGAAGTGTTTGTATTGCGGTGAAGAACTAATCGGCAGAGCCGACAAGAAGTTTTGCAACGATTCGTGCCGAAACAACTACCATCATCAACAGAATAGCGATCAGATTAATTTAATCCGAAACATCAATAACATCTTAAAGCGCAACAGGGCTATTTTAAAAGGATTCAATCCCAATGGGAAAACTACTGTGCGAAAAGCATTGCTCGATTCGCAGGGATTTAATTATAAATATTTTACCAGTACTTACACCACCAAGGAAGGCAGGATTTATTACTTTGTTTATGATCAGGGATATTTGCCACTCGAAAATGACCTTTATATGCTGGTCGAAAACAGGGGCATTTAATATTCTATTTTAATTTTCAGCCCATCCCACGCCAGTTGCATACCCGGCGGAAGTTCTGTATTTACATCGGCAGCTTTGCCCATCAAATGGCTGATGTGTGTGAACCAACATTGTTTCACGCCAATTTTTTGTGCCATTGCAACGGCCTCACTTAACGAAAAATGTGAGATGTGTTTTTCTTTGCGAACCGCATCAATAACCAACAATTCAATGCCTTGCAGTGTTTCTAGTCCTGGCTCGGGAATATAGTTGGCATCTGTGATATAGGCAAAATTCCCAATTCTGAAAGCATAAACAGGCATATAACGATGCATTACCCGGATCGGAGTGATGTGTAAATCATTGATCTTCAAAAGAATTTCATCCAGATCAATCAAATCAAATGACGGAACACCCGGGTATTTTTTGTCAGCAAAGGCGTATGAAAATTCCGTTTTTATCACTTTCTGATCTGCGGGCGAAGCATAAATGGGCATGGCTTTTTTTTGCAGGAAATTGAAAGAGCGCACATCATCCATGCCGGCAATATGATCTTTGTGGCAATGGGTGATCAATACGGCATCAAGTTTTCTCACTTTTTCGCGCAACATTTGCTGTCTGAAATCCGGTCCGGTATCTACAACGATGGTGGCTTCGGCCGACTCAATCAGGATTGACGAACGCAGGCGTTTGTCATAGTTATCAGTAGATTTACAGGTATCGCACTCGCATCCAATCACCGGAACTCCCTGTGAAGTGCCACTTCCGAGTATCGTTACTGTTGCAGTTTTCATCCCTGCAAATTAACGAATTTCTTGGGGTTTTTAGGGTTAGTGAATCTAAAATTTCATATTAAATCACCATTGCTGAAAGCACGATAAAAAACGCTGGTTTAATCTGGAATTCAGTCTGAATAATTAGTGAAAAAGCGTACTTTTACAGCCTAAAAATTTTGTTGCCAGGTGAATCAAATCAAAGCATTTTTTATCAGGAAAGCTGTTGACAAGCAATTGAAGAGTGAAAGAAATGCCCAACTACCTTCCTTAAAATCGGTAAAAAATCTGGTTGTGCTGATTGATCACAAGCAACTTCCAAAATTGGATGATTTGCGGAACTTTTTGAATCAAAAATTCCCGGGTGCAGGAAGTATTTTTTTGGTTGCTTTGTCAAAGCCCACAGAAAATAATTTCTCAGATGAAAAAGTAAGGTTGATTGGAGAGAGGGATTTTTCTATTTTTGGGAAGTTGAAAAATGAAACACTGAAAGCCCTTCTCACCCAAAAGGCTGAACTTTTATTGGATCTTTCAATCGATTCAAGCTTGCTTGGGAATTATTTGCTTGCCAGCAAGAATGCAGGTTTTAAGGTTGGATTCAGATCTGATTCGGAAGTTCATGTTGATCTTATGCTAAAAATGCCTCATACGGCTGACGAACAAGAGTTTTTGAGTGTTTTTTGGAACTATTATTTAAAATTAAATGGCGAAAATAATGACTGATCATCTTTTCAGCGGAACTGGTGTTGCACTGGTTACTCCCTTTGATGCAAATGGAAATGTTGATGTGGCGTCTCTAAATAAATTGGTAAGACATACCCTGGATAATGGCGTTGATTTTTTGGTTGCTCTTGGCACAACAAGCGAAGCACCCACGCTAAATAATGCTGAGAAGGAGCTGGTTGTTAACACAATTCTGGATGCTGCTTCATCCAGGTGTAAAGTGATGCTTGGCATGGGTGGTAACAATACGAAAGTTATTGTTGATCAGTTGGACAAAGGAATCCCTGATGGTATTTCGGGTATTTTAAGCGTTGTGCCTTATTACAATAAACCGCAGCAAAATGGAATAACCGAGCATTTCAAAGCCATTGCTGATAAAAGTCCTGTGCCTGTAATTTTATATAATGTCCCTGGCCGCACAGCAGCCAATATGACGGCTCAAACCTGTCTCGAACTGGCACAGCATCCAAATATTATTGGTGTAAAGGAAGCCTCAGGCGATTTGCAGCAAATTATGACAATCATTCAACACAAACCCGATGATTTTGCAGTGCTTTCAGGTGATGATGCACTTACATTTCCAATGATTGCCCTGGGGGCTGTAGGCGTGATTTCGGTGGCGGCAAATGCTTTTTGTAAGGAGTTTTCAACAATGGTCAATCTCGCACTCGAAGATAGGATGGAGGAGGCTTCGCGATTGCATTATCAAATGCTGAACCGGATGAATTTGCTTTTTGCAGAAGGAAATCCTGCAGGCATAAAAGCTTTACTCGAAATTATGGGCATATGTGGAAGCACGACCAGATTACCACTTCTGGAAGCCTCTAATCAGCTGAAAGCCAAATTAAAAGAAGAGTTTATTTCAAACCAAAACTAAACCAAATTTTTCACCTAAATGAAATCGTTTAACAAAATGTGGGTATTGCTGGCGCTCATAAGCCTGCCTGTGATCGTACTGAGTCAGTCGTATAATCTGGAAGAGCTTTATGAAGATCGCCCCGAAGTTTATTTTAGACTTGCTATAACTGATCCTTCAGTGGTTATGAAGTTGAGCAAGTTGATCTCTATCGATGAAGTCAACGAGGATGGGATAGCTGCTTATGCTAACACAGCTCAATTTGCGCAACTCAGAAGCCTGGGTTATGAACCAGAGTTGTTGCTGCCACCTTCTTTACTCGAAACCGTTGCCATGACGGATTTGCAAAGCGATCGTTCGGCATTCGAATGGGACGCTTATCCTACATATGAGGCTTATGTGCAGCTGATGCAGGATTTTGAGAATGACTATCCTGAACATTGTGAGGTGTTTAACTTCGGAACCTTAAACAGTGGGCGTGAACTTTTGATGGCAAGAATCAACAACGGAGATGCTTCCGGGAAACCCAAATTCCTCTACACCTCAAGTATGCATGGCGATGAAACCACAGGTTATGTGTTGATGTTGAGACTGATAGATTATCTCTTGAGTAAGTATGGTACTGACCCAAGAGTGACAACTTTAGTGGATAATGTTGACATCTTCATCAATCCCCTGGCAAATCCGGATGGCACATATTATTCAGGAAATCATACCGTAAACGGTTCTATCAGGGGCAATGCTAATGGGATTGATTTAAACCGCAATTATTATGATCCTGAAGATGGGCCACATCCTGATGGCAATGCTTATCAAGCTGAAACAATGGCTTTTATGGAATTGGCTGATCAGTTTCAGTTTGTTATGTCAGCAAATTTTCATGGGGGTGCCGAGGTTGTCAATTATCCCTGGGACACCTGGTCGCGATTACATGCAGATGATGCCTGGTGGGTGCAGGTGAGTCGGGAGTATGCCGATTCAGCTCAGTTTTATAGTCCCTCGGGATATCTTACCGATCTAAATAACGGCATCACAAATGGTTATGCATGGTATTCTATTTCCGGTAGCCGGCAGGACTATATGAATTATTTTGCACAATGCAGGGAAGTGACGCTCGAAATATCTGATATTAAAACTCTTCCGGCTAATCAGCTGCCTGATTTTTGGAATTATAGCAAAGCCTCTTTCCTTAGTTATATGGAGCGGGTTATGTATGGCGTGCAAGGAACGATAACTGATGCAGTTTCTGGCGATCCAATCCAGGCAATGGTTTCAATTTCGGGATATGATGTTGATAATTCGCAGGTTTATAGTTCGTTGGATGATGGGTTTTATCACAGGATATTAAATCCCGGAAGCTGGGACATCACCTTTTCGGCCGAAGGATACTATCCTCAAACAATTTCAGTAACGCTTGAAGAATTTGAAACACTGATTCAGGATGTTGCCTTGATTCCCGGAAATTTGATTGCAGATTTTTCGGCCAGTGCCTACGATATTCCCAAAGGGGAGTCGGTTGATTTTTTCAATGATTCGTATGGGCTTAATATTGTAAGTTTCGAATGGATTTTTGAAGGCGGAATACCAGCAACATCAGCTGAAGAAAATCCTCAGAATATTGTTTATGATGAAACAGGTAGTTTTGATGTTCAGCTGACTATTACTGATGATAATGGTGAAACAAGCACTGTTGTTAAGGAAGATTTAATCAATGTGAATTTGGTTTATCTGATGCAAAACGGAACCTTTAATATGTGCGATGGAATGTTTTACGATGCAGGTGGGGCTGATAATAATTATGGTGATGATCAGGATTTTGTTATGACCTTACTTCCTGATGAAGATCAGTCGGTTGTGGTTGTAGATTTTCAGAGTTTTGCTGTTGAATATCATTCCAGTTGCGATTACGACTGGTTAAAAGTTTATGACGGAAATTCTGTGATGTCGCCGCTTATTGGAACCTATTGCGGAAATGCGTCGCCTGGTGTATTGACAGCCACGAACGAGCTTGGAGCATTAACCTTTCAGTTTCATTCGGATGGCTCAGTAACCGAAGCTGGCTGGGCAGCACAAGTGTCCTGTACCTCAACTATTTTCCTCAGTGAAAAAAATACTTCAAAGCTGTCGGTTTGGCCTAATCCATCCCTGGAAAGAATGATCAATATCCAAAGCACGACCGAAATGACCACCATTGAACTCATGGATTTGAAGGGGAATAAGGTCTGGAATAAAAAAATTTCGAGCAAGTTGGAGTTGCTGAACCTTTCAACTTTGCCTGCCGGAATATATATGCTTAAAGTTGAGTTGATGCAAGGTGAGGTGCTTACAAAAAAGATTGTTTTGCATTGAAAATTTGATTGTATTCTAGCGTGATAACACTAAAAGCCAGAGACCTGAATTTTGTTTCAGGTCTTTTTTAATTTTTACCAGGTGAAATAAATTCTGTTGTGCATAATCACCCTGGAAAACACATAAAAAAGCAGGGTAAAAATAATCAGAACACGCATCGGCCGGATGCTTCGGTTATCGTCTTCTTCGAACAACAAATCGTCATTATAGCGGCTTCGCGAGTAAAATATTAGCAACATAACACCCATGATAATCCATCCAAACTGTTCGTGAAAAAGTGCATCAGGTATAAAATAAACATAAATTAAAGCCGATCCGATGAGGTAAGGCACAAAAACCTGTGCAGTGACGAAAAACGGAGCGATACGTTCGTTGTACTTGTCGAAATAGGCATTGGACGACAATGCCACGAGGCGGGCAGAAAAAATGGCCATGATCAGAAGTCCGAAAAAGCCGATCAATGAAATGATCATTTTTACTGTATCAGCCAGATACATCCAGTTAAAAACATGCCCAATGCCATCAGTAAGCAGATTTCCAAGCATCAGTCCACCAAAAAAATAAGTGGTAGCATGAAAGCTCAACCAAAAGAAAAACACCTTAAAAGGTATTGCGTCTGCAACAATCTGATAGAAGCCAAGCAAAGAGAGTGCTCCAAAAATTAATGTAAGAAGATATCCGGAGCTAAAAATCGTAACTACAGCATCGTGCGTCCATTCATATGGCTCAATGTGAAAGAAATAGCTATTATAATTGATTGAGATTTCATAATCGTACATGCCGGCAGTAAGCACATACGACAACTGATTTAAATAAAAAATAAACAAATACGAGAGCACAAATGCAGCAAGTGAGTTTACTGCGATAATCCAAAAATTCTTTCGGCTGAGTTGGCTGTTCATTTAGGTATAAAAACAGGGGAATCACAATGGATTCCCCCTAAATTAAACGTTTTCGATATCAGCCATTTCAGTTGAATAGGCCTTTTGCTCAAGTTTATGCTTTACTTCTTTAAATGCATTGATGGTGTACGAAACATCTTCGAGTGTATGTACTGCGGTGGGAATTAATCTGAGTAGTATAACTCCCTTGGGAACAACGGGATAACTAACTATAGAACAGAAAATATTGTAGTTTTCGCGCAGATCATACGTAATCTGGGTTGCTTCGCCCACACCACCATTGAGCATTACAGGAGTTACCGGTGATTGGGTGTTTCCGATATCCAGACCAGCCTCTTTAAGTCCGTTCTGAAGTGCATGAACGATCTTCCAAAGGTTCTCGCGGTGTTCGGGTTGCGTACGGATCAGTTCCAGACGTTTTAGGGCTCCCAAAACCATAGGCATAGGCAATGATTTGGCAAAAATCTGCGAGCGCATATTATACATCAGGTACTTAATCACTTTGTAATCACCAGCCACAAAACCACCAATTCCGGCCATTGATTTGGCAAAAGTGCCAAAATAAAGATCCACCTCTTTCTGTACACCAAAATGCTCGTCTGTTCCGGCACCGGTAGGTCCCATCGTTCCAAAACCGTGTGCATCATCTACCAGCAACCTGAAATTGTATTTTGATTTAAGGGCAACTATTTGATCAAGTTTTCCCAAGTCGCCCGACATGCCATATACCCCTTCTGTAATAACTAATATTCCGCCTCCGGTTTGTTCTGTAAGTCGTGTAGCACGTTTGAGCTGAGTTTCGAGGTTTTCAATATTATTGTGTGGATACACAAAACGCTTTCCAAAATGCAAACGCATCCCATCAATGATACAGGCATGTGCTTCGCTGTCGTAAACGATAACGTCTTTGCGATCAACAATTGAGTTAATAATTGACAACATCCCCTGATAGCCATAATTTAGCAGGTAAGCATGCTCGCGTTTTACGTAGGCAGCAAGTTCATTTTCGAGCTGTTCGTGAAATTTGGTTTGTCCCGACATCATACGAGCCCCCATAGGATAAGCCATTCCAAATTGCGCAGCTCCTTCGGCATCTGCTTTTCTCACCTCAGGGTGATTGGCAAGGCCGAGATAGTTGTTTAAGCTCCAGATCAGTCTTTCTTTGCCGTGAAAGATCATGCGGTTGCTGATTTCGCCTTCGAGTTTTGGAAACATGAAATAACCTTCGGCCTGGTCGGCATATTTCCCTAGCGGCCCGAGGTTTACCGTACATTTATCAAATAGATCCACTGCATTTAAGTTTTAAAATTAGCTGCGAAATTACAAAAAATCAATGAGGTTCATCGCCTGCAATATGTGATAATAATTTGCGTTAAGGAGTTCTGATTTTTGTTGAGTTTTTTTTTGATTTTACAGGTAAATGGGGTAATGCTTTAAATCCTTTAATGATAATCAATTGAGTAGGCAAATGATTTTTACAATTGAAATTTATGTACTTTTGCGCCATGATTAGAAAAAAGCTTTTTGTTGGTTTTGTGTTGATGAGTATTGTGCTCAGCTCATGTAGCAATTATAATAAATTGCTTAAAAGTACCGATAACGAAACTAAGTTTGAGGCTGCTGTAGATTATTTTGAACGAAAAGATTACAACCGGGCACTGGAGTTGTTTGATTTGTTGCAGGCTGCCTATCGGGGAACCGCAAAAGGAGAGGACATCAGCTATTATACGGCCTATTGTTATTATCACCTGAAGGACTATACCGTAGCGAGTTATTATTTTAAACGTTATGTACAGTCGTATCCGCAATATCCCAGAGCAGAAGAATGCCTGTATATGAGTGCTTATTGCTATTACCTTGATTCGCCAAAATATAGCCTGGATCAAAGTAATACTTACATGGCAATCAGCGAGTTACAGTTGTTTATTGACACCTATCCCACAAGCGAAAGAGTAGCAGAAGCCAATGAACTTGTTGATAATCTTCGTGCAAAGCTTGAGCTTAAAGATTTCAATATCTGCCTGATGTATTACCGTATGCGTGATTATATGGCTGCCATCACCTCATTCGAAAATCTATTGAAAAACTATCCCGACACCGAACGTCGTGAGGAGGTTTTGCATTATATGGCACTTGCTTATTACGAATTTGCCGAGAACAGCATTCCGGAGAAAAAGCGCGAGCGCTACGAATTAGCTGTGGAAGCATACAACAACCTGCTTTTCCTTTACCCGGAGAGCAATTATTTATCTGAATTAAAAGATGTTGAATCAAATGCACGACAACGTTTAGAATCCTATCAATAAATTTAAATATGGACTTTAAGAGAATCAAAACAGACACTACCGCAGTTACGCGTCAGAAGGACCTTTTTTATGAAGGCACCGGTAATATCTATGAAACTACTGCTATCCTTTCGAAAAGAGCCAATCAAATCTCTATAGAAATGAAGGAAGAGTTGAATAAAAAAATTGCTGAATTTGCGTCTTCATCTGACAATCTTGAGGAGGTATTTGAGAATCGTGAGCAAATCGAAATCGCAAAATTCTACGAACGACTGCCGAAACCAACCCTCATTGCCATTCAGGAATTTTTGAACAACGAAATCTATTTCCGTAACCCACATAAAGAAAACAGCGATTTTTAAAATCGGTGCTGATGCTAAAAGGAAAAAAAATCCTGATCGGAATCACAGGTAGTATTGCAGCTTATAAAATTCCTTTGCTTGTGCGTATGCTTGTTAAGGAAAATGCTGAGGTTAAAATTGTTATGACTGATTCTGCCCGTGATTTTGTTAGTCCTTTAACTTTGGCTACGCTGGCCAAAAATCCTGTTTTATCCGAAGCCTTTGATGCAAACACCGGAAGCTGGAATAGTCATATTGAACTGGGCCTTTGGGCCGACCTTTTTTTAATTGCACCAGCCAGTGCCAATACGCTGGCCAAAATGGCTCACGGGATTGCTGATAATTATTTGTTAACCGTTTATTTGTCAGCGCGATGTCCAGTATTTTTTGCGCCGGCAATGGATGTGGATATGTATCAACATCAAAGCACAGGGCAAAATATTCAAAAGTTGAAACAGCGAGGTCATCACCTGCTTGCTCCTACTTCCGGAGAACTGGCCAGCGGTCTGTGCGGCGAAGGTAGAATGATGGAGCCAGAGGATATTTTGCTCGAGATCAGAAAACACTTTAAGTCAAGGCTGCTTTTTGAAGGAAAAAAGGTTTTGATTAGTGCCGGACCAACATACGAAGCCATTGATCCGGTGCGATTTATTGGCAACCACAGCACCGGTAAAATGGGTACAGAGCTGGCACTGGCCTTTGCCAATGCAGGTGCCAAAGTGAAACTGGTTTTGGGCCCGACAAACTTAGGTGTGGACCACCCATTAATTGAAGTTTTTCCGGTTACAACTGCCCTTGAGATGTATGATGCTTGTCTGGCTTTCGCAGCCGAAGCAGATATACTGGTGATGAGTGCAGCTGTGGCTGATTATCGTCCGGAAAGGACCGAAGAAAAGAAAATTAAGAAGTCAACAGAAAATATTGAGCTTAAACTGCTTAAAAATCCTGATATCCTCCAAAAACTGGGTGAGATAAAAAAGGAAAATCAATATCTGGTGGGTTTTGCCCTCGAAACAAATGATGAACTTGAAAACGCCAAACAAAAGCTGAATACGAAAAAGGCTGATATGATCGTTCTTAACTCATTGGCTGATGCAGGCGCAGGATTTGGAACGGATACAAACAAGGTTGTGTGCCTGACAAAAGATGGCAGGCAGCGTGATTTTGCGTTACAATCCAAACGGGAATTAGCCCAAAACCTGATCCAATACATTCACGAATTAACTGGCAAATAACAGGCGAATGCTTAATACATTATCAAGTATTTTCAGAACTAAATCACTACTGATATTTTTGTTTGTGCTATTAGTTGGTCTTCCCGATTCGAAATCCCAGGAATTTCTGGCTGATATTCGGGTTACAGCACCAACAATTGAAGGAACTGACCGGCGCGTTTTTGAATCCTTGCAACAGGCACTTTACGATTTCATCAACAACCGTAAATGGACGAATGTCAATTTAAAAAATCAGGAACGAATCGAGTGTTCGATACTAATTACTGTAAAGGAACGGGTCTCCTCAGATGAGTTTAAAGGGTCAATCAATCTTGTCTTGCGTCGGCCTGTTTTTAAATCATCCTACAACAGCGTACTCTTTAATTATGTTGACGAAAGCTTTCAGTTTCGGTATATCGAATCGCAACCACTTGATTACATCGAAAACAGCTATTCCTCAAGCCTTACTTCTACCATAGCCTTTTATCTTTATTATTTTTTAGGTCTGGATTTCGACAGCTTTTCTTTGTATGGTGGTGATCCATTCTTCAGGGTTGCAGAGTCTATTGTAAATGCGGCTCAAAATGCTTCTGAACGTGGCTGGAAGGCATTTGACGGCAACAGAAACAGATACTGGCTGGTCGAGAATATGACCAATCCGGCTTATCGCCCGCTGCGCCAGTTTTTGTATGAGTATCATCGCCTGGGCCTCGATATTATGTCGGAAAAGCCGGATGAGGGCAGGGTGAAAATTGGCGAAACACTGAAACTTCTGGAGCAGACCTGGCGCGACAGACCCAACCTATTGATGTTGCAACTGTTTTTAGATGCCAAAAGAGACGAGATTATCAATGTGTTTTCGCAGGGAAGTCCGCAGGAAAAGACAAAAGCCGTCAATATCATGCGCGAGATCGATCCGGCCAACGCCTCCAAATACGAAAAAATTCTTGCTCCTAAATAAAGTTTTCTAATCCACAGGTTTCTTTAATTTTGCGACAAACCCAAAGCGATTATGTTGCAGAAACTCTTGGTATCAAATTATGCTCTGATCGAGAAGCTGGAGATCGATTTTAAGCATGGTTTTACTGTTATTACCGGTGAAACAGGAGCCGGAAAATCTATTTTACTTGGGGCTTTGGGTTTGGTCGTGGGCAAGCGGGCTGAGGTGTCTGTTTTGGCTGATACGAATAAAAAATGTGTTGTGGAAGCTGGTTTTAGCCTTGCTGATGACCGCTTGAAACCACTGTTTGAGATGCATACACTGGATTATGACAGGGAGTGCATCCTTCGTCGCGAAATCAGTCCGAATGGAAAATCAAGGGCTTTTGTAAATGATACACCCGTAAACCTGCAACAGCTTAAACAGATTGGTGCTCAGTTGATTGATATTCACGCTCAACATGATTCGCTGCTTCTGACTGATCAGGCCTATCAACTTGGGGTATTGGATGCCTTGTTGAAGGATCAGAAATTACTTTCTGCCTATCGTTCAAAGTTTCAATATTTTTTGCATCTGCGAAAGGAAATAGATCAACTCCAGACTAATCAGGTTCGATATGATAATGAAGTGGATTTCATTCGTTTCCAACTTGATGAATTTGAAAAGGCTGCACTGAAACCGGATGAGTTTCAGGAATTGGAACAAAAGCTTCACATACTTTCACATAGCGAAGAGATTAAGGCTTCACTTTTTTCGGCAAATCAAATTTTACAAAACTCAGAGGAACCTGTTCTGCAGCAGATTAATCAAATTGGTCAACTGCTGAATCGCTTATCAAATTTTCTCCCAGAAGCTAATGATTTGATTAACCGTGTGTCAAGTATTCAAATCGAACTTAAGGATATCAGTTTTGAATTGGCCAGACTGGAAGATCAAAGTTTTTTCGATCCACAGGAATTGGTCGATTGTCAGGAACGGCTCGATTTGATTAATCACCTGATGCACAAACATCATGTCAGGGATTATCCTTCCTTGCTTCAGATTCAGGCTTCACTGGAAGCTGAACTGAATCAAATGGACTTTGATAAAGAGAAGCTGGAAGACAAAAGACTGGAATACAAAAAATTAGAAGCTGAACTGTTCGAGATTGCCGAAGAATTGCATACAAACAGAGTAGCCGCAGCAAAACCTTTTGGGCAGGAGGTTACCAAAGTATTGCAGGAACTTGGAATGCCTCATGCCGCATTTCATTTGCAATGCAAAAAAACAGCGGAATTGCATCCGGATGGACAAACTGTTGTGAGCTTTTTGTTTACGGCCAGCAAAGGTATTGAGGTAGCGGAAATGGCTAAGATTGCTTCGGGAGGCGAGTTGTCGCGCCTGATGCTTGCCCTCAAATATAAACTCTCGCACACCGGGATGATACCAACCCTGATCTTTGATGAGATTGATACAGGAGTTTCAGGCGAGGTGGCTGCAAAATTGGCTAAGGTGTTGAATCAGATGTCGCAAGAGATTCAATTGATCAGTATTACTCATTTGCCGCAAATTGCAGCTAAGGCTGATCATCATTTCCATGTATTTAAAAAGGAGGAAACCGAAAGAGCACAATCTGTGATAAAAATGCTATCAACAGATGAGCGTTATATGGAAGTGGCCAAAATGCTTAGTAGCGACAACGTAACTGCAGCAGCACTCAAGGCTGCAAAAGAGCTTTTTGGAAATTGAGTTTACTAAGACTGTTTTTAAGTTGCATAAAAACAATCTGTTATGATTTGTCGTTGATCAGCTTAGTAGGATTTATGCATTCACGACCTTAAAAGCTATTAATAAAAATTTCAATTATCTTTGCCCGCTGATTAATTTGAAAAAATACCATTATGGCCTACAATCTTTTAAAAGGGAAAAAAGGAATTATTTTCGGTGCTCTGGACAGTAAATCAATTGCCTGGAAGGTAGCTGAGAAGGCTTATGAAGAAGGAGCCATTTTTACACTGAGTAATACACCCACTGCCTTGCGCTTTGGCGAACTTGATGAGTTGGCAAAAAAGACCAATGCAACCGTAATTCCGGCAGATGCTACTTCGGTTGAGGATCTGAAGAATGTTTTTGAGCAAAGCATGAAGGTGCTCGGTGGCAAAGTGGATTTTGTACTTCATTCAATCGGGATGTCGCTTAATGTGCGCAAGAAGCGTGTTTACAGCGATTTAGACTATAATTTCCTTAATAAAACACTGGATATTTCTGCTATTTCATTCCACAAAATGCTGCAGCTTGCCTTTAAGATGGATGCCATCAACGAGTGGGGATCCGTTGTGGGATTGTCATATGTTGCTGCACAACGCACCCATTATGGCTATAACGATATGGCAGATGCCAAGGCTTTGCTCGAGTCGATTGCACGAAGCTTTGGATACATCTATGGTCGCGAACGCAAGATCAGGATTAATACCATCTCACAATCCCCTACCATGACAACGGCCGGAAGTGGTGTAAAAGGAATTGACGGTCTGATGGATTTTACGAATCGCATGTCGCCTCTTGGCAATGCTAATGCTGAAGAATGTGCCGAATATTGCATTACCTTGTTTTCTGATCTTACACGCAAAGTTACCATGCAAAACCTTTTCCACGATGGTGGATTCTCAAGTATGGGGATGAGCTGGAAAGCCATGGAGATGTATAATAAGAGCTTTAATTGCGATTGTAATCAGGAGAAAGATAATGTGATGGACTAAGCATCATGTTTAAAAAAATGCTTACTTTGTAGCAGATATTTGCTACAGATGAAGTGGGTTATTCCATGCTTATTTTTAGTTGTTTGCCTTTCGTCAGTTGATGGAGCCGAAGACCTTGCGGATTCAGTAAATCTTCCTCCTCGGTGGGAGTTTCAACAGGATGTTTTTGCCAGTTTCAACGAGTTTACACCGCTAAACGAACACGATCTGGGAGCGGTATTTGATATTATTCAGGATCGTACTGGTTTTATATGGCTGGCAGGAGAAAAGGGTCTAGGGCGTTATGATGGTTACGAGTTTCGTGTTTATCACGCTGATACAATCCAAGGTAGTTTACATGGTGATTTGATCAGCAGTCTGGCTGTGGATGAGCAGGGATGTTTGTGGGTAGGCCATGCCGCCGGAATCTCTGTTTACCAGGAAAATAATAATACATTTCGGTCGGTGTTTGGTGCCTTTGAACATGGAAATGTTATTGTTGACAGCATTTATGTACGTGCTCTGATAGCAGATGGCGATTCACTGATTTGGTTCGAAACGGCTGATGGCTGGCTATATCAATATCATCGTAAGTCGGCAACTATCAAAAAGCTTCAGCGGCATCAGAATGTATCACAGCCTTATTATCGATATCATGCCATTATAAAGGATAAAGATGGTGATTTGTTTGTTGGCGGACGTGGCATTCCGCCAATGAATTATGATATGGAAAGGAATCTTTTTAGCAGACTGCCAGTTGATCCCAATGAAATTCCCGGAACAAAACGAGAACCTGATGTGTCAGTCTTTTTTGCTGATAAGCCCGGGTTTATCTGGGTTGGTGGTGTCGAAGGGATTTATCTGTACGAAAAATCCAGGGATTACCTTCATAAATTCAAATCCGGAACGGTATATGACATGATCAGATCTCGTGATGGAAATTATTGGCTGGGAAGTGGCAATGGTGCATATCGGATTAATCCACAAACAGGTGAGGGCACGATTTACCGTTTGAACAACAATGATCCTAAATCGCTTGGTGGCGAAAGAATCTATGATGTTTACGAAGATAGGAGTGGTCGTATCTGGTTGGCACACGAAAATGGGGTTTCTACTTTTCAGCCCCTCAAACCGGGCATTAAGTATCTGTTTCATATTCCGGGTTTGGAGCAAACACCAGCATCCAATCGGATATCCAGCCTGGCTCGCAAAAATGCCGATGAACTATGGATTGGGACTATTGATGGGGGCATAGATGTAATGAATATTCAAACTTCTGAGTTCAATCACTATAATCCAACAACTAATCCGGGCATTCTTTCACCTCATATTCGTGTTTTGAAAAATCATCCTGATGGCAGCCTGTATATAGGCTACTGGGAAGGACGAGGCTTTGGAAGATTATTGAAAGGAAGTAATGATTTTGAGTATTATAGTTATGATCCATCAAGTTTTAAGAAAGATTGGTATAATGATTTCGAATTTGATCAGCAGGGTGATGTTTATCTTGGTTTCTGGGGCGGTCCGGGTTTAACGATTTTTAAACACAATGAAGGGGTGTTTGGAGCTGAACTTGCAAGCCAGCTGCCCGACCCTTATTACAATCGGTTGATCAATGCCCTTACCAAATCAGATGACGGAAAACTTTGGATTGCCACTACGCAATCGGGCGTAGTTTGTTATGATGAGATCAATAAGCAATCCTCTTCTTATTTTGAAGCTTATCGCGCTGGTAGTGGAATTACCGAAAAGCTAATTTATGATGTAGCAAAAGACCATAAAGGAAATATCTGGGCATGTGGTAGCCAATTGTATGTTTATGATTCGCTCAATGATCGTTTTATTGAGCAAGCCTTGGGAGTGAATGTTAAATCCATGGAAATCTTTCGCATACATCCTGCGCAGGACGGAAATCTTTGGCTGCTTACTTCTAAAGGCCTGATGCGGTATGATCCGGATAGAATCTGGCTCACTGATTTCAGTTCGCATGTGCAGCTTAGTTTCAAATCTACACAGGCTGCGGCTCTCCAATGGGATGAGGATATGTTGATTTTGGGAGGCTCAAATGGCCTTGCCCTGATTGAAACAGATAAGCTGGGGTTTAGGCATGTGTTTCCGAGAATTTTTTTAACTCATCTGGATGTTTTTAATGAAACCTATATTCCGCTTCTCGAAAATCTTGAAAAGGTGAACCTGGCACACAACCAGAATTTCTTTGCCATTCACTTTGGTACTGATCGTTGGGAAAAAGATCAGCCTTACACTTATTTTTACCAACTCGAAGGCTTCGACAATGAATGGCGATTAATCATGCCACAGCAAAAATCGATTTACTTTACAAATGTGCCTTCAGGCTCTTATACCTTTAAAATGCGCACTGGCGATGCCTATGGTAATAAGAGTGATCAGGAAGCTCGCCTGGTAATCCATATCAAAACTGCCTGGTGGCGACAATGGTGGTTTTATACAATTAGTGTGTTACTTATTGTTGGGTTTTTTGGTTTTTTGTGGTATTTGAGAATTCTTGACGAAAAATTAAAATGGCAGAACACTGATTTGAATCAGCAGTTGTTACGGTTGCAAATGAACCCTCATTTTATTTTTAATTCGCTTACATCAATACAGAATTATATCTATACCAACCAAACACATCTTGCGGGGCAATACCTCTCAGATTTTGCCAGGCTCATCCGGCTTATTCTCGAAAACAGCCGGCACGAATCTATTTCGCTTGACAAAGAGATCGAAACCATACAATTGTATATGAGTCTTCAAAAGTTACGCTTCACCAGAAAAATCGATTTTAGCATAAAGGTTGATCCTGAGATAGATACAGAAGTAACTTATGTGCCTCCAATGATGGCTCAACCATTTTTGGAGAATGCACTTGAGCATGGAATTAAAAATAATGATAAGGATGGTGTGATTGAAGTAAGCTATCAATTGATTGGTTCCCGAATCCGGTTCGAAGTGCGGGATAATGGCATTGGAATTGCGGCATCTAAAAAAATGATTCATGATAGCCAGTCTGCAAAGCATGAATCGCTTTCTATAGCCATTTGCATGGAGAGGATACAATTGCTGGAGCGCAAATCAAAAAGAAAAATTCCCTTTATCTTTGATGAGATTATCGAAGATGGTCAGGTTAATGGGACTCGTGTTGCATTTGAAATTCCTCTGAAAGGAAGTTTTATCAGTAAAAAATTCAAGGCATGAGTATTAAAGCAATAATTGTTGACGATGAAGCAAATGCCAGGCAGGTGTTGTTGAACATGTTGCAATATTATTGCAAAGATATTGCTGTGGTGGGGCAGGCTGAGAATGTATTATCGGCTTACGAGCTGATTCTGCAGCAGAATCCGGATGTGATTTTTTTGGATATTAAGATGCCGGGAGCGAATGGTTTTGAGCTGATAAAGAAGTTTAAAACTATACCTTTTAAGATTATTTTTGTGACGGCTTTCGATCATTTTGCCTTAAGAGCAATTAAATTAAGTGCGGTGGATTATTTGCTCAAGCCGGTAAGCCCACGAGAGTTGATCCGTTCAGTTGCCAAGCTTGAGCAACAATTGGATGTTGAGGATCAATACGATAAACAACTGAAGACGCTGGAGGATAATCTGGATACGGAAAAATCTGTAAAAAAGATTATTCTCAACACATCCACTACCATGCACGTTATTAAGATCGATGAAGTGATTCGATGTGAGGCAGATGAAAATTATACGCATGTCGTCAGAGAGGATGGCAAAATCCTGTTGGTTGCCAAAACTTTAAAAGAATTTGAAGATATGTTAAGTCCCTATGGTTTTTGTCGTATTCATCAATCTCATCTGGTTAACCTGAATCATGTAGTCACTTTTGAGAAAAGTGGGAGCATGGTTTTTCTCACCTCAAAGGAGCGGGTACCTGTTTCGAGCCGACGAAAAGAGTTTTTTCTCGCTGCCTTGCAGCAGCATATTTAATTGCATATCCTCGACCAATCGCTACACTTAATAAATAAACCTGTTCATTGATCAAATTGATTTGATTAAGGCCTGCGTACATGACTAATTTGCGTCAGTATGTAACCCCTTAAATTAATTTACAATGAAAACAAAAAATGTACTCATTGCCTTAGGCACTGTGATGATGTTTGTGATGTTTACCACTTCATCATGTAAGAAAAAAAGCGATCCGGAACCGGAGCCAACACCTACTCCTTACAATCCGGTTTTTTCGGCTACCTCAATTGCCATTGATGCAACAACCATTGACTTTTACATTTCCTGCACAACTGACGACTATGAGTTGATTAAGGTAGAGGTAAAGTCTCCCGGATCACTTCAGGATGATACTTATATGGGAAATGGTATGATATTGATTCGTGATGAACCAATTACATTTCCAAACTTCTTTGTTCGAACAAGTGGTACCTGGAAATTTATCATTACCGGAACCATCCGAAGTGGTGCACATATTGGTGAGTCATTCACAGTTACTACCACGGTAACAGTTAGTGGGAAGTAAATTGCGGCACGAGTGATTGTTTTGTTAACCATCAACTACGATGAACTACAGAGTTTTGTCTTTAATTCTGATAATTTGCTTAATAGCTGCAGGCTGTGAGCGGAGGCAGACAACAGAGAAGGCCGATTGCGATGGTGTGTTTTATATGAGTTTTGATGGGTTTAGTAGCAAAACAATGTGTGCTGGTAATTTAGATGCCTATGCGATAGGTAAAGATGGTCTCAAGCTGAAAGTGATGAAAGACGAACTCGCCGGTAAGGTGATATTCGAACTATTGTTGAATTCCTGGACAGGTCCGGGCGAATATAAGCTGGGAGGAAACTCCAATAAGTGCGAGTTGATTGTTCATGGTGCAACAGATGAATTCTACAAATGTACTTCAGGAAATATCCTAATAACTGAGGCCACTTCAAACAAACTGGAAGCAAACTTTACTATCGTTATTGAAGGATTCTATAACAAAAAGGTCATTCACGCCCGAGGAGGGGTACATTTGTAGTTTTCTCGTTTGATGTGATCAGTAAGGCCGGCTATTTGTGCCGGCTTTGCTGGCTTAACGGCTTTCCAATTGCTGATCCATACTTAGCATAAAAAGAGCCAGATCATATTTTACAGGATCATCAGAATCCATTTTTCTTAGTTGAATTGTGAGTTCTTCGGCAGCTTTCCGGTCATCTTGTTTTCGGTTTAGCAATCCCAGTTTTCGTGCTGCTTTTCCGGTATGCAGGTCGAGTGGGCAGATCAAATCTTTTGTCGGGATATTTTTCCATATCCCAAAATCAATCCCATCATCATCTTTGCGCACCATCCACCTCAAAAACATATTGATACGTTTGGCTGATGATCCTTTACCGGGATTGGCCAGATGTTTTTCGGTTCTTTTTTCGTGTGGAAACTTCAGTAAGGTATTTCTGGCAAAATCAATTGCCTCCCAGATGCCTCCATTTTTGTAGCCCTCCGAAAACACCTCTTCCATACTGCCAGACTGCCTGTAAATCATTGCCAGCGCATACACCAGGGCATGACAATCAACACCTTTGAAAGTACGATACTGAAATTGCTCCAGATGGCTAAAATCACGGTCAGTTGCCTGCATAACAAATTGATGAGGTGCATGATCCATCAGCTGCATTAAAAAACCAGCCCGTTCGATGATCTGACGGCGCATTCCCCAGGAAAGGATAGCTGTTAAGAAGCCTGAAATCTCAATGTCTTCTTTTTTAACAAAACGATGTGGAATACTGATCGGATCATCAGCAACAAATAATTGCTCTCTGGTGATTTGATTCAGCTTGAAATCAAGTAGCTTTTTGATATCCTGCATGGATGCAAATTTAGCGATTGAAGAACAAAAAAACCCTCCAAAAAATTTGGAAGGTTTAAATATTGGTTTTTGGCTTAAACTAGTGTAATTCTTGCACTGCAACCACATTCTTCAATCCCGCATTTATGGCATCTTCATTCAGAGGGATGAGCTTATGATAACGCTCGGGCAATGATTTTTTCAGTCCCAGAATTACGTTCTCCATCTTAACAACAGGCTTAATTTTGAGGTAGGCACCAAGCACTACCATATTAAATATTTTGGTGTTTCCCATTTCGGAAGCCAAACGGGCCGCTTCAACCTGATAGATATTGATATCTTTTCTTTTCGGATGGCGGGTGATGCCGTTAGGATCGTATAGTAAAGTGCCTCCGGGGCGCACACCCGCTTCGAATTTATCCATAGATTGCTGATTAAGTATAATAGCAGAATCGAAGATGGTAAGAATGGGCGAGCTGATCCTTTCGTCGCTTACAATAACGGTTACGTTTGCAGTTCCGCCACGCATTTCGGGGCCATATGAAGGCATCCAGCTAACTTCCTGATTTTGCATGATGCCACTATAGGCTAGTATTTTACCCATCGATAGGACACCTTGTCCGCCAAATCCGGCTATGATTAATTCTTCGGTCATTGTTCTGATTTTTTAATTCTACTTTTAAACGAGCTTGCCATCAACTTTAATATCGCCGAGTGGGTAGAACGGAAACATATTTTCTTCCATCCAGGTGTTGGCATCACGAGGGGTCATCTTCCAGCCTGAGTTGCAGTTTGAAACGATCTCAACAAAGGAAACCCCGGGTTTACCATCGCGTTGGTTTTCAAAGGCCTTTTTTATGGCTCTTTTTGTCTTTCTAACGTTTGCTGGTGTGTGAACTGCCTGTCGTGTAACAAAATAAGTTCCAGGCAATTGCGCGACAAGCTCTGTTATTTTCAAAGGATTACCCATCCTCTGTGCATCTCTGCCAAAAGGCGAGGTAGATGATTTCATTCCGATAAGTGTAGTAGGCGCCATCTGGCCACCAGTCATCCCATAAATCCCATTGTTGATAAAAATTATCACAATATTTTCTCCCCGGTTGCAGGCATGAATGGTTTCGTTAGTTCCAATAGCTGCAAGGTCGCCATCGCCCTGATAAGAGAAAACAATTTTATCAGGCCACACTCTTTTAATGCCTGTAGCAACTGCTGGTGCCCTGCCGTGAGCGGCCTGCTGCATATCGATATTCATAAACTCATAGGCAAGCACCGAACAACCCACAGGAGCAATACCAATGGTTTGCTCTTCGAGGCCTAACTCTTCAATCACCTCCATAGTGATACGGTGTGCTGTGCCATGTCCGCAACCGGGACAATAACTCAGCACCTTGTCTGTCATGAGTTTTGTTTTGGTATAAACCAGATTCTCCGGTTTAATGATTTGATCCAATGTTATATCAGCCATGATGTTAACCTCCTATAATTTTTTGTTCGAGTGCTTCAAGTACCTCTTCGGGTGTATGAACAATGCCGCCATAACGTCCAAAATGAGCTACTTTGGAGCAGCCATTCACAGCCAGTCGCACATCTTCTACCATCTGACCTGAACTCATTTCAACAGCTAAAAAGCCTTTAATACCCTTGCCACACATTTCGTGCATCTTAACAGAAGGGAAAGGGAAAAGTGTGATCAGCCTGAAAAGCCCTACTTTTATTCCTTTTGCCCTGGCAAGTCTCACTGCTTTTTGTGCAATACGCGCACTCGATCCATAGGCAACGATAATGTATTCTGCGTCATCGCAATCTATCAGTTCGTAGCGTACTTCTTTTTCAGTGATCTCTTTATACTTTGCCTGCAGTTTATGGTTATGCTCCTCCATTTTATGGCTGTCAAGATCCAATGAAGTGATGATTCTGCGCTCTGTTCCTGATTTTTTTCCGGTGGTTGCCCAGGGATATTTTTCATATATCTCAGCATCAGTTAACCTGGGGATGGGATCAAAGAGTTCGACCTTTTCCATCATCTGGCCAATCACGCCATCACTCAAAATAAGCACCGGAATTCGATATTTGAAAGCCAGCTCAAAACCGTCTTTTACAAAATCTGCCATTTCCTGAACTGAAGCAGGAGCCAGCACAATCTGGCGATAATCGCCATGCCCGCCACCTTTGGTGCTCTGAAAATAATCGGCCTGCGAAGGTTGAATTGTACCCAAACCCGGGCCGCCACGTACCACATTGGCATACAAACAAGGCAGTTCAGCACCGGCAATATAAGAAATTCCTTCCTGTTTTAAGCTGATGCCAGGACTAGAGGATGAGGTCATCACTTTTTTTCCGGCACCTGCTGCACCATATACCATATTTATTGCAGCAATCTCGCTTTCGGCCTGCAAAACCACCATACCAGTTCTTTCGTGTGGTTTTTCTGCCATAAGGTATTCAATAACCTCTGATTGAGGCGTAATGGGGTATCCGAAATAGGCATCTGCACCAGCTCTGATAGCTGCTTCTGCAAGTGCTTCGTTACCTTTCATGAGTTTTAATTCGCTCATTATAATATTTTTTAATTGTTTGACAATGAACGGTTAAAGTTTAACTTTATAGACCGTAATTACACCGTCGGGACAGACGATGCCACAGTTTGAACAGCCAATACATGCTTCTGGATTTTCCATATAAGCATAGTGATATCCTTTGCTGTTCACTTCTTTGGCCAGTGCGATAACATCGGTAGGGCAGGCCGGAATACACACCTCACAGCCTTTGCACTTTTCGATGTCAACCACAATAGCTCCTCTGATTTTTGCCATATTGATTTAATTTAAATGTTTGTGCATTCTACAGCACGAAATTAAGGTTTTTTATGCGATTCAGGGCTTATTATTGCAGGCTAAATGCCTCATTACGCCTAATTTATAACGAGTTTAAATAGTATTTAAAATGCATCTGAATAAATGCAGTGCGGCTGTTGGGGAGTTGCCCTATACCCAATACTTTATGGCCAACTATACCGAAACAGGATGGTCCTTATGAAATTGAATGAGCCTTGTTTCCAAATCTGGCATTTGTTCCATGCTGATTAAGGAGGTACATGCCCGGATGCCTTCGTGCCTTTCGCTGCCTGTAATGTCAAGCGAAATTGCAGAAATGCCATAGTAAATCATCTCTTCGAGCAAATCGACACCACCAAATCCCGGATATGCATAGGTGAAATAAAAACCATCCGCAATTGGTTTGTCTTCATCCTTGTCGTAAACAATCCTAAAACCGTTGTCGGTGAAAATACGCTTCATAATGGCTGCTTTTTCGCCATAAACCTTAACCTCATCCAAAAAGTTAAATTTCCCTTCATTGGCAGCCTTCAATATGGCAGCCAGTGCATATTGTGCCGAATGAGAAGTTCCGGAACTCAATGGATACAAGGTGCCGAAAACCATGGTGTGGCCAAAAAGATCGTTTGCATAATAGCGTTTCAAATCCGGAAAACGATGATTGAAGAGTTTGTCAGAGATTACCATCATTCCAATCCGTTCGCCAGCATAGCTAAAGGCTTTTGAACTGGAAATAAACAAGATGAAATTATCCGTATAGTTTGCCACAGAGGGCTGATAGGGTGGCTGGCCGGGTTTACTGAAATCTTTTCGGAAGTCCATGCCAAAATAGGCCAGGTCTTCCATGATGATCACATTGTATTTGTTGGCCAGCTCTCCAATAATTTGAAGCTCTTTTTCAGTAAAACAAATCCAGCTGGGATTATTTGGATTAGAATAAAGCACCGAATGAATATGTCCTTTGCTAAAATAACTTTCCAGTTTTTCGCGTAGCTTTTCGCCTCTGAAGTCATAAACATCGAAGGTTTCCATTTTCAGGTTCAGGACTTTGTGTTGCTGTTTGTGAACCGGAAAACCAGGATCGATAAAAAGTGTAGTGTCTCTTTCTTTATGGATGCGACTCAAGGTTAAAAATGAGGCAAAGCCGCCCTGCATCGACCCGACCGTAGGCAAACAGCTATTGGGGCTTACCTGGATGTTCATAAAGTTTTTGACAAAACTTGAAATTTGTTCTTTCAATTCAGGAATGCCTTGAATATCGGGGTACTTGGCAGCCACACCCTTGCGTAGTGCTTCAACCTGGGCCTCAACACCAATTTTTGAGGGGGGCAAACCCGGGATACCCATCTCCATGCGGACAAACTTCACTCCACTGGCATTTTCAATGGTATCGACCAGTTTTTTGATTTCACGAATGGAGGCTGTGCCAACTTTTTGCAGCCCGTTTTCTTTAATTTTTGCTTTTACTATTTCTGACGGAACAGGTGTTTGATGCATATCGTTTGTTTTAAAAAAGTGAATCAAAAAAAATATTGAAGCACTACCAGGCTCATGCAATGAAAATCCGGTAAGCAGAAAGCGCGTATGAGTGCTCCGCAGCTTGCTTTATATGACCTTGTCAAAGGTAAGGTTTTTACCGATTCTTACCGCAAACGTTTGTGTTTTTGGTGTTATTTATAATGAATTTAGAATTAAGTAACTTGTTGATTTTTGTATAGGAATTTGAAGTAATTCTATTGAAAATGAACAGTTTATTTAGCTATTAGAAAAAAGTAGAAAGTGATGGCCAATTATTGAATCAAAACGCAATCAGCTAATGGCTTAGTGCTGGGCTGCCAAACTCAGAATGAGGCCGAGAGCAATACCCAGGCTGGCAGCAAACAATACTTGATAATCAACTGGTAGTAAGAAAGTTATTGTATGGGCAGGAATCCAGAAGAAAGGGATTGTTTTCTTGAAAACAAAATTCCATTGCGTTTTCCAATCAAGGTTTGCAAAAATTCGTTGCAGGGCAATTGGTTTAAAAAACCCGCGTATCGTTCCTCCGTTTTCGAGTATATGAGTATCTGTGATTTTGTGTATCGTCATCATCACCGGAGCATAGGTCAGATTCATTGCCACGCTGATGCTGAAGGCAGTGAGCAAAGCAGTGATGCTGAATGGTCCGGTGAGTGCTGATACTGCTTCGGGCCAGCCCAGGTACATTAGCAATTGGGGTGTTCCGGCCGTATAAATCACAAAAGCCATTTTGATCGTAATCCCTAAGAAACCCCAGACGATGGCTCTTGGAAGAATTCCAAAACCTTTGCGGTTATAGTTGCCTGTTTTGATCCGCAATGCCAGACATTCGCCAAAGGTGGAGAGCAAGGCAAATTTGGCAAAACTCATCCACAATCCATGTTTCTGATTGAGGTTTTCATATGCCGAAGCCAATCCCGAAATCCACAAAAAAGCAGCAAGAATTAACAAAAAAACAAAAATGACAATCCAGTCGCTTCTTTTCATGCCGGTTATTTTTGAATCCTGATTCTGGCATCAACAGCAACCACCTGTTTTGCATTGCCCAGTAGCGGATTGAGGTCCATCTCGGCAATCTCGGGTGCTGCCTGCAGAAGAGCCGACAAACGAATGATAATCTCCTGAAGTGCCTTTTCGTTGATGCCTTCGCTGCCTCTAACACCTTTGATTATGGGATAACTTTTGATGGATTGAATCATTTGGGTTGCCTCGTCCTTATTCACTGGCACAAGTGCTGAAGCCACATCTTTGAGAACCTCAATAAAGATACCTCCAAGCCCAAAAAACACCAGATGACCAAATTTATCTTCACGGGTGGCACCGGCAAAAAGCTCGGTTCCCTTAAGCATAGGCTGCATCAGAATTGCTTTAGTTCCGGGAATTTGCATCATTCGTTCAAACTCTATGGCAACTTTTTCAGGACTGTCAACATTAAGCACCACGCCCCCTACATCTGATTTGTGTACAGGGCCTACAACTTTCATTACCAGCGGATATCCAAGTTCTTCAGTTGCTTTTAGGGCTTTGCTGATCTGATCTGTAACAACCTCGCCGGCACGGTTAATTTTTGCTGCATCCAGCAAAAGACTAACATACTTTGGATCGAGGTAGCCATCCTGTACAGTGTCGATGATTTTTCGTATTGCAGGGATGTCGATATCATTAAAATCAGTTGGTTCACCAGCAGGTTTGGGAGTGTGGTAAATCTTAGCCAATGCACGTCCAAGACCCACCTCATCGGGAAAGTTGACACGACCTTTGTTGAGGAAGAATTCAACTTCTTTGGCAGCTGTGAGGGTAGAAGGCAAAACAGGGAAGAGTGGTTTTGTGATTTCAATCATTTTTTGGTTCAAAACCTCATACACATCGAAAATCTCAAATAAGCCAGGTGTTCCAAAGATAACAATCATGGCATCAATCTGATCAAAATCTTTATCACAGGCAGTGATAATCTTGCCCAGTTGTTCAGCTGTTCCGGTAGCCAAAAAATCGATAGGATTGCCTACTGAAGAACCCGGAAATAACTGTTCTTTCAGGTTTTCAGCAGCTTCACCACTGATGGCAGGCACCTCCAATCCGTTGTTCGACAGCGCATCGGTAAGCATTACAGCCGGACCTCCGGCATGGGTGATAATGGCGATACGTTTCCCGTTTAGCTCAGGATGTACAAAAACACTGGCAACGGTGATCAATTCCTCGCGACTGTTGCAACGAACTATTCCGGCTTTACGAAATAGTGCTTCAACGGCAGTATCTGAGCTGGCCAAAGCACCGGTGTGTGATGATGCTGCCCGGCTTCCGGCTTCGCTTCCGCCAGCCTTTATGGCCGCTATCCTGCAACCTTTCCTAATAAGCGAGCGGGCATGTTTTAATAATTTGTCCGGTTTGTCAATATTTTCAATATAAAGTAATTTTATATTGCTATCTTTCTCTGCGTCAAAGCTTTCGTCCATGTGTTGCAGGATTTCCTCAACACCCATCTGAGCAGAGTTGCCAAGGCTGTAAACATTGGCAAAGCGCAATCCGTTTGGGATTCCAGCTTCCATAATGAAGCAGGCTGTGGCACCAGAACCGGAAATAAAATCGCATCCTTTTGGGTCGAGTTTTGGAATTGGATAAGTGAAAATACTGTGATGCTGCGGGGTTAAAATCCCAACGCAATTTGGACCAATCAAGGCGCCATCCACAGCATTGATGCTTTTCACTATGCGGTCTTCCAGTAATTTTCCTTCAGCACTTTCTTCGCTAAATCCTGCCGAGAGGATGATGAAAGCTCTGGTGTTGTTTTCGGCGATCAGCGAATCAACCAGATCCGGCACAAAACGTGCAGCGATCGCAATGATTGCCAGGTCTGCCTGTGGCATTGTCTTGTTATCTGCATAACAGGTGATGCCTTGTATTGTTTTTTCTTTTGGATTCATTACAAAGAGATCTCCCGAGAAACCCCCATCGATGATATTTTTTAAAACCTTGCCGCCTGGTTTGGTTATGTCGTTGGATGCGCCTACAACCACGATGCTTTCAGGATGTGTCAGAGCTTTATTGATCATAGAAAAAATACTGTTTATTAATTAACAAGTCAAAGTACAAAAGTAGCAAATTGAACCTGAATTCTATTGTTGTCTGCGGTATTTAGAATGAATACAAAAAGGCAGGCTGAATAATCAACCTGCCTTTATGATAAATCTTTATCTAAATTTTATTCCAGCATAACGGAAAGTGCTACAACACCCGGGCCTGTGTTGGTAACGAGCACTGGTGAGGCTTCCTGTATAAATACAGCTTCCTGACCTCCACTTAAGGTTTTCATTTGGTCAGCATACCAATTGGCAGTTTCCAGATTATTGGCATGTGAGATGGCATAACCCCATACTTTTTTATCACCCACAAAACGCTTCATTTCATCCATCACCATTTTCATGCTTGCCTTTTCCGACATTGGCTTGCCAAAGACTTCTGTTTTACCGTGATTTTTAACTTCCACGATAGGTTTGATGCCAAGAAGTTTACCAAGTAAACCTTTTGAATGACTTACCCTACCGCTTTTAACCATATATTTCATGGTGCGTGAAGTAACTAATATTCTGGTGTTGTCGGACCAGTGTGGAATTGACTTTACGATCTCGTCATGTGTGAGTCCGCTTTCGATGGCTTTGGCTGTGCGCAATATAATCAAACCCAGGCCACTACTTAGCTTTTTACTGTCGATGACATCAATATTCTTGCCTGATTCATTCTTTATTTTTCTGGCAGCATTATAGCTGTTTTGCCAGGTACCACTCATGCCCGAGCTGATATGGGCACTGATGATGCTTTGATAATGCGTGGCCAGATAATTGTAGCGATTCAAAAATTCGCTGATGGCAGGTTGCGCTGTAGTAGGATAGACATCAGATTTTTGCAGTTTATCAAAAAACTGCTGAGGCTGAATGGTTAACCTGTCCAGATAAAAATCCTGGCCAAAATGTACAGTCAAAGGGATCACCTGGATCTGGTATTTTTCGATGAGCTCCATCGGCAGGTCGCAGGTGGAGTCGGTAATCAGGCCGATGTTGAATTTCCGATTGCTTGCCAGATCATTCTGAAGCACCATATCGTCCACCTTTTTATAGGTGATTGTTCCCAAAGGGGCAATATCCTGAAAGAGTTTCCAGGGTTCGTCCGTATGGATATGGATGCGCATTTTTTTGTCGGATCCGGCTACAACCATCGAGTCGCCATAAGATTCCATGATTGCATTAAAATCACTGCGTTTCATGTTTGTTCCGGTAATCATGGCTTCGGTACAATAGCGAAAGTTTATCTCTTCGTGGTCGATCGCATCCATGGCCTCCGCTATCTCAATTTTTTGATTTTCGAAACTAACAGCAATCTGTCCGTTTTTGAAGTAATCAAACATGCCCTCCAGGAATACGACAAAACCTTTGGCACCAGCATCCACTACATTACGTTTGGCGAGGATGGCCAGATTTTCGGTTGTCATTTTGAGTGATTCCATGGCTTTTTTCAGCCCGTCGAGCAATAGCTTCAGGAAATCATCAAATTTGTCTTTCAGCTGATAAATGTACTCTGCCCAGTCCTTGATAACAGAAATCATCGTGCCTTCCACGGGATTGGCAATAGCCTCGTAGGCATAGCGAACAGCACTTTTCATATACTCCGCAAATGCACTAACGGTAAGGGTTTCTTCTTCACGGATTTCGTTGCTGAAACCATAAAGAAACTGAGCGAAAATAATTCCTGAATTACCCCGTGCCCCCACCAAAGCTGCATCTGCAAGCGCAACTGCTGTGGTTTTGAGGTTAGGGTGAGGTTGAGCCGTATTAACTATACTTCTCATGGTGGAGGCCAGATTGGTGCCTGTATCGGCATCTGCTACCGGAAATACGTTGATTTTGTTGAGCAGTTTCTGGTTTTCAAAAATTCGCTGAGCACCGGCCATGAAGCTGTGATACAGCTGCAACCCGTTAATTTCAGTGATTTTAGTTTCCAATGTTTAAGGTGTTAGTGAATACTCAAAGCATTTATACTCTTGATTGTTAATAATTTACAATCAGTTTTGTAAAGGAATTCTAGTAGGCAATTCTCTTTTGAAGCTACAAAGATAGCAAAAGATTGATTTTGCAAAGTGATGACCCGTCTTATTCGGTGAGGGGGAAATTAACTGAATAATCAATAAAATGATATTCAATATGTTATGGATCATATTAATGGTATTGACGAGGAAATTGCGAAATTTTATAGTTCAGTATATCAATTAGTTACTTAAAGTATTTGAGATAAATGCCGCAATTCAATCGTTTGCATTTAAACTTAAACAAAAAATGGAGCAGGAAATGCTAATGTTTTGTTAAATGACTTTGAAATCGGCTTTTGATTTTTGAATTAGTCCTTGAAGTTTTAATTTTGATTTTGCGTATTACTTATTTGACAGAAGAAAAACCGTTTTTAAGAATGAATCCACTTGTAGATCAATATTTTGTGAATGGATGTATGCGTTGTGAGCTGGGTGGTACGCCACAATGCAAGGTGCACAACTGGACAGCTGAACTGCATTTATTGCGTGATCTTGTTTTGAAAAATGGCCTGGTTGAAGAGCGAAAGTGGGGTGTGCCCTGCTATACGTTGAAGGGTAAAAATGTGTTGAATATCAGTGCTCTAAAACATTTTGCAGTGATTGGTTTTTTTAAGGGAGCTTTGATTAAGGATGAAAAGAACAGGCTTGTAAAACCTGGCAGAAACTCAAGGTTTACACGATTGATGAAATTTACAAATACATCGCAAATTATTGCACTTGAGGATGATATTCATGATTTTATCCGGCAAGCTATCGCAATTGAGCAGGCTGGTTTAAAGATTGAGTTGGCGGATGATGCTATACCTGTCCCTGGTGAATTGTTGCAGACTTTTGAGTCGGATCCTTTGCTGAAGACTGCATTTTATTCTCTTACACCTGGCCGGCAGCGGGGATATGCGCTTTACTTTTCGCAGGCAAAACAAGCCAAAACACGCTTGGCCCGGATCGAAAAATACAAGGATAAAATATTGAAGGGAGAAGGCCTTCACGATGGCTATTAATTTGTAGCCTGGCATTATAAGCCTGTTGATTTATTTGTGAATTGGAAGGAAAATTATAAAAGAAAAGCTAAAATCAGAATTATGCCACGGTTGGATAAAGCTGTAAAAGAACAGATAAACGCATTGGATGTTGCTACGCTTAGGGAGATTGTTACAAAGCTTGCTTCAAAAGAGAAAATGGTTTATGATTTTGTGTTGACTAATTATCTTGATAAGGAAACAGGAGAAACAGATCTATTACAAGCTGCAAAAGTTGATCTGGACTATCTTTTTTGGAAAGGATACAAAGGTTTTTCTGAACAGTTGCGGATGGCTAATATGCTGTCGGCCTGCATAAAAAGGATTAATGAATTCACCAAAGTTTCCGGCAACAAGTTTCATGAAGCAGAATTGTTGATGTACGTGCTGGAGGTGCCTTTCTCGATGCCCAAAAATTCATTTGGAACCTGTTTCACGCAATTCGATTATAAAGTGGGCTTGCTGGTGAAACGCCTGATAACCCTTGTAACAAAAAAGCTCCATGAAGATTACAGATTAGATTATGCAGAAAAGCTCAATGAATACCTTCGCAGGCTGCATCAAACCTCTAACCATATTAATATGATCTACAATTTGCCCGAAAAGATCTGAATGAGCTGAAACCAAAGCTGAGAATCACTATTTGCGCGATCACTCCCGTCTTTGCCTCAGTGCCTCAAAAAGCACAATGGCGGTACTAACCGAAACATTCAGCGAATCAGCTATTCCCCGCATCGGGATGATAAGATTTTGATCAGCAGCATTCACCCATTGCGGGGATAAACCTGTGGCTTCGGTTCCCATCACGATAGCTGTGCGTCCACTAAAATCTGCGTCAAGATAATTGATGGATGCTTCCAGATAAGTGGCAAAAATCTTTATCATATTTGCATTTAACCATTTGATGGCATTGGTGCTGTTGCAGGCTACTACCGGCACACTAAAAACACAGCCCAGGCTGGAACGAATGGTGTTTGGATTGTAGATGTCGGTTAGTGGATTGCAGACCAACAAGGCATCAATGCCGGCAGCATCGGCAGTTCGCAGAATGGCTCCCAGATTACCGGGTTTTTCAACCGCTTCAAGTATAATAAGCAAAGGATTTTGAGAGAGTTGGATATTCTCGAGGCTGTTCTGTGGAGTGATGGCAAGGGCTAGTAAACCATCGCTTTCGCCCCGGTAAGCAATTTTTTCGAATACTTCTCTGCTTACTGCAACATGTTCATAAACAGTCCATTCAGGAAGTTTTGGACATAAATCAGGGCAATGAAATAATGTTTCAATATTAATCTCATTGGCTACAGCCCGTTCAATTTCGCGGTAGCCTTCGATCAGAAAGCGATTTGTTTTCCGGCGTTCGGATGATTTTTGCAATCTGACCAGTGCTTTAATGCGGGGATTGGTTTTGCTGGTGATCATGGCAATTCCTGAATGCTTTCTTCATAGTAAACGGAGCGTTCGGCCAGGCGTTCGAGCATAAATTTTACGGCGGCTTCATCATGTCCCACTTCTTCGGGAAAATGTATGCCGGGTTTTGTGTGCAATCCGGCATCAATCAATCGCAAAGCTGCGGTTGCAGCATAACCTGTAGTTCTTGCCATCGAATGAGTCTCGGTTTCGGTGTCAAATTGATCAAAAAGTTCGTACGTATATCGTAATTTGCCTTTTTTTGCATGAAAACCTTCCACCTGAATACGCATCACCGTAAAATCAACCTCTCCTGCTTGAAGTTGCCAGTTTTTGAAAAGAATTTGTTGGGTGAATTTCAGTGGTGACAAAGAACCGGACTTGTTATTAAGTGCATTGTCGTCTAAAAATCCGCTGTCGCGCAACAGCTTCACTTTTTCGGCATGGCCTGGATAACGAAGGGTTTTTTCAGCCATAAAGTCGGCTTTCAGGGTAGTAATAAGTGAGCGAAGTCCGTCGCTATTGAAAGCCTCCAGGGTTCCAATGCCTTCGAACTGCAGCTGCTCAATATCCGAAAGAGCAGGTTTTTCAACCATACGGCCGTATTCAATCAATCGGGCAGGTCGGGTGTATTCTTCAATCACATCAGCAGGTGAAAAAACTGCTTTATATTCCCAGGGTTGTGTGCGTACTGCAGGCAGACCTCCAACATAGATGAGGATGCTGGTGGTTTTGTCGAGCTGCGAACTGGCATAACCACTAAGCAAATGACTCATTCCGGGAGCAACACCCATATCACAGATCACACAACTACCTGATTGTAAAGCTAAATCATTTAATACCAAAGGGTTCTCAGGATAAAAAGCAATGTCCACAATGGGTTTCCCAAGACTGATAAGCTTTTCCAAAGCCGAATAACCGATCGATCCCGGCACAGCATTCACATAATAATCGTGCTGGTTGCACCAATCCTCTGTGGGATCAAAATCTTTTAAATTTCGATTAAGTGTTTGAATGCCACAGTCCTCGGCCAGTGCTAATCGTTCCTGGCTTAGATCAGCAATACTTACTTTGAATTCTTTATTTTTTACGAGGTCTCTGGCAATTGGAAGCCCTACAAGGCCTGCCCCTAAAACAAGTACAGATTTTTGTTGGTTCATCACAAGGATTTTTTGATTTTGAATTTCACCCGTTGACTTAGAAAAACACCTGCAATCACAAGTAAAATACCGAGCAATTTGTCAAAGGTAAGACTTTCTCCTAACAGCATAAAACTGAAAAAAGCGGTAAAAACAGGAATCGTATTGGTGTAACTGTTGGCATAAGCGATACCAAGTTTTTCAACGCCATAGGTAAACATTACAAATGCCAGTGAGCTGGCAAAAACGCCCAAAAGCACAAGCGGAACCAGCCATGATGCGCTAAAATCGAGGGTATCAAATCCGGCATGTTCCAGGCCAAATACCACCGGGATGAAATAAAATATTCCAATCAGATTTTGAATGAAAACGATTTGAATCGGGCCGTATGATTTAGTCAGCTTTTTGAGTAATACACCATATATAATAGCAGAAAAAACAGCCAGAAACAGAAACATCAGTCCGGTAAGGGAAGCAGTAATACCGGTTTCCTTATCGATGAGCATGATTAAAATCCCTGCAAATGAGATAAATAGCCCTAAAATATTGATTGCTTTGATTCGCTCTCTCAAAAATATAAAAGCCAGGATGGGTGTAAATACCGGAATCGTAGCTATGATCACGGCACTTAAGGTGGGAGATACGAGGTTGAGCCCAAAACTTTCGCCAATGAAATAAAGGAATGGATTGAAAAAGGAAACGCCTAATAATAGTGGCCAATGAGCTTTTTGGAAACGAAAGCTTTTACCTCTGAGTTTGATTATGATCGCCAGAAAGGGAACAGAAACAATCAACCTGAACCAGACTGTTGTAGCTGGTTGCAAAAACACAAACACCTGTTTCGACCAGATGTAAGAGATACCCCATATCAGCATGGCTAATAAGGTGAAAAGATGTGGGCTTAGTGTGTGCGATTTCAAAATTATTTGGCAATAAGCGTGCAAATGTAGCTGAAATTTGTTTTCTTTGCTGTGTTATTTACTTTGTACACAAACTAGTCATGAGTGATTTTACGGAAGTTTTGATCAACCTGAGAAAAATTGTTCGATCAATCAATTTAGAATCGAAACGCATACAAAAGGAATTCGGGATCAGCATACCACAGCTGTTATGCCTGCATTACCTGGCATCTAACCCTGGATTTCAATCTTCTGTTTCGGGTATTGCCTCTTACCTGAATTTGAATTTAAGCACAGTAACAGGCATTGTTAGTCGTCTCGAGAAAAAACATCTGGTTGCCCGATTGCCTAAATCGGGCGATAAAAGAATTACGGTTGTCAGCCTTACTTCCACCGGAAAAAAGCTACTCGACCAATCGCCTGAACTGATGCATCAACAACTTTCGCATAAGCTGGAAGCTCTGCCTGCTGATGAACTAAAACAGTTGAAAGATTCACTTGGGTTGCTTATCAGTTGCTTTAAAATTGAAGAAGAATCGGCTTCGCCAATGATCACCATCGATGACTTTCAATATTAGGAAACTATTTTTGATGGTCAATTTTTAACTTTGTCTGGAAACTATTAATCTTTAGTTTAATTTTCAGTCACCATTTTTTTTATAGTTATTTAACATGTGAATTTAAAAGATTAATATTCAAATTGTTATATTGATTAAATAAAATAATGAATACACTTGGTTTGGTGCTTTGGCCAAAATGTTGTAATTTAGTTTCTGTACAAACTAATTTTACTTTTACTTAAATTTTATTACTGCAAATGAAAGATGAGATAATAATAGCATTTGGTAAATATCTTAGAAACAATGGATTCAGTCAGGTGAAGCGATTGACAGAGAATAGGCCCGAAACCAGCTCTGATACGTTGGTAGGTGGAGAAATCAATTTTGAACCTGATATCACAGCCGAGAATGAAGGAGTTCGTTACTATTATAAATACCTGGAAGGTAGGCAGGATGCTTCTGACCTGATAAAAGAATTCAAGAGCTTTATCAGAAATAAGAATCAAAAACAGGTGTTGAAACTGTTGGTGCCTCTTAAGCAAAGTGATGGTGTGATACAGTTTCTGAATGCGCATCAGCTCGAAGGTGTTGGCATAATCAGGGTGAGTCCGCGGAAGGCAGCCGCACATTAAAACATGCAACACAGCAGATTAAATGAACTGGATTGATTTCCTGATTTTCATTGTGTATATGCTGGCCATGCTTGGCGTGGGTTTTTATTTTCATCTGCGCAACAAGAATGTTGAAGATTATTATGTTGGTGGCCGTGGCATGGGACGCTGGCATATCGGATTATCGGTGGTAGCAACCGATGTTGGTGGTGGTTTCTCGATCGGTTTGGGTGGATTAGGATTTTTGATCGGCGTTTCGGGAAGCTGGATGTTGTTCACAGGATTATTAGGTGCCTGGTTAAGTGGTGTTTTTTTGATCCCCCGAATAAAACGCCTGGCAGATAAAAAACAGTTTTTCACTTTTCCGGAAGTCTTTCGGCATTTTTTTGGCAAACGGGCAGCACTCATCGCAGGTTTAATCTCAGGTATTGGTTATCTGGGATTTACGAGTTCGCAATTGCTGGCAGGGGCCAAATTGGCTTCAGCGGCTTTTGTTGATCTAAACCTTACCTATGCGTTGATAATAATGGGGTTTGTGGCTGTGGTTTACACAGTTTTGGGTGGCATTAAAGCTGTAATTTACACCGATACCGTTCAATGGATTCTTTTGATGTTAGGTTTGATTTTTCTGGGAATCCCGTTATCGTGGGTAGCCGTTGGAGGATGGGAAACAATACAAGCGACTTTACCAGCCGAGTTTTTCTCGTTTAATAATTTAAGTTGGCAGCAGTTTCTGAACTGGATGGTAACGATTTTGCCCATTTGGTTTGTTGGGATGACTTTGTATCAACGGATATATGCCAGCAGATCAGTGTCAGAAGCCCGTAAAGCCTGGATGATAGCAGGCTTGTTTGAATGGCCTGTGATGGCATTTATGGGAGTTGGCTTAGGGTTGATCAGTCGGGTTGCATACCTAAACGGGATGTTCGAAATACATGGTTTTGCAGCCGGGAGTAGTATGGATGCCGAGATGGGATTGCCCTTATTGCTCCGTACAATTATGCCTGTCGGATTGATGGGGCTTATTTTGTCGGCTTATTTTTCAGCTATACTTTCCACTGCTGACAGTTGTTTGATGGCTTCGTCATCCAATATCATGCACGATCTTTTGCAGCGCATTTTCCCAAATGCCATAAGCCAACAGATTGCAATGAAAGCCTCAAAAATTATGACCTTGGTATTGGGAGTTTTAGCCGTTATCATTGCGATGCAGCTTACTGAAGTGCTTTCGTTGATGCTGTATTCCTACGCTTTTATGGTGAGTGGCCTGCTCATTCCCTTGTTGGCAGCGGTTTTTCTGAACCAGCGCAACGAACTGGCAGCCCTGGGAGCCATGATTGCTGGTGGCGGGACAACAATTTCGCTATTGATTATCGAAGCAAAACTCCCTTATGGACTGGATGCCAATGTTTTTGGTATATTAGCTTCTTTTTTAACGTATTTAATCTTTTATAATTCACATAAGCTTTTAAAACATGGAAATACAAATTTATGACAGTTATCTCCCAATGGGGACTTTAGAAAAAAG
>JAQVGO010000036.1 GCA_028696715.1 Bacteroidales bacterium | reverse complement strand
TCCAACACAATTAAGGTATCCGTTTTAATAACCTGTTGCGACATAAATACCGTATCCCTGTGTTGTTGCACATCAAATACTTCAACCGGCTCAGCATCTTCACTTTTATCATTTATTCGTAACCGGTAAACATTATATTGATCTCCAATCTTTCTATACCCGTAGCCTTCCGATTCAAGCAAACTACTGAGCATTTCCAACACCGGAACCTGATCGGCGGTATAGCTGATCGTTTTATTAAAAATGGGATCGGAAGCATTGAAAGCCACTTTGATACCAAATTGTTCGTAAAGATTTTCGAGCACCTCGCCAAAGGCTTTATTCTGAACTTGCAATGAAACCAGACTATCCGGCTGTTTTTGAGCCTGAACATTGTGCATACCAAGCTGGATACACAGCAATACAAAAAGCAGCTTTATCAAGCTGTCAGGGCGCAACCTGGCTGTGTTGTGACTAAATGGAATTATGGTGTTTTGTTCTTTTAGCATCACTTTTTAATGCGGTGGCTAAAGTACAAAAATACTTGAAAGGAATGATGATGGCCGAAAATTATCTGAGATAAACGGTTTGTCCGTTTCGTGTAACTTCGAAACTAAAAATGGTTTGGAGTGATTCGATCAGTTCTTCCGGAGATTCCTTTTCAAATCGTGCAGTGATTCTCAGGTCATGATGTTTTTCGTCCAGCACAAATTCAACCGAATAGTTGGCATTGATGGTTTCGAGTGCATCTGTAAGCGGTGTGTTGATAAATTCCAGTATTCCGCTGTGCCAGGCCATAAAATTCAGGTCTGTTTGTTTTGCTCTGGAAAGCCGTTTGGTAGCAGCATCAAAAATTCCCCTTTCGCCGGGCAAAAGTATAAGCTGCTCAATTCTGCTGTTTGGATCCTGATCAAAAGTGAAAAGCCTCAATTTTCCGTTAATCAGATCAACAAAGTATTGATCGGAATCTGGTGTTGCTTTCAGGTTAAATTTTGTTCCCAGCACTTCAACACCAAAATGTTCCATAAGAATTTGGAAAGGTGCCTCCGGTCGGGCTTCCACCTCAAACAAGGCCTCGCCTTTGAAGGTGGTTTGTCTGATATCTGAAACAAAAACTTCAGGATAAACTATTTCGGATCCGCCATTAAGATAAATGCTGGAACCATCAGGAAGCAAAAGTGGATTCTCCGTTTTCTCAGTGGCAGCATAAATCTGCATCTGCGGTTGGGCTTCATTTTTCATGAAAAACAAAACAGCCAGCCCGAGCAAAAATACAGCTGCAGCACCGGCCACCCAGCCGTAAACTGAAACCTGTTTTCTGGCAGCTTTATTGCGATGTGGATGAGGCTGATGCATTAATGCAATGCGCTGATTCACCTTATTTAAGGCTGCTTCAACATTTATTGAATCAGATAAGGTGTTTGCTTTG
This sequence comes from Bacteroidales bacterium, assembly GCA_028696715.1. Lineage (GTDB taxonomy): Bacteria > Bacteroidota > Bacteroidia > Bacteroidales > F082 > UBA5536. The sequence goes on along the minus strand of JAQVGO010000036.1, from coordinate 21,664 downwards.
GAAAGCTCCCAGGCTTTTGTCTGCCCTTCAAACCAATGTTTGTGCTTATCAGACAACGAAAGCCACCGCTCGAACTGCTGTTGTTCCGCGGAATTACAGTTACCTGAGAGGTACTTGGCTGCAAGATGCTTATATCTGATAAACTTTCTCAATCCTAAATTTCCTTTTTAACGATTCGTTAATACGACAAACTCATTTACTTTATCCCCTACTTATTTATATTAAAAAAAATCATTCCAAATAATCCTGACCATTGTTTCATAAATCAGGACACCCAAAAATAAAACCGGTAGATAGTCTTTCAGGAAATTTCTCAACTGTTCCAGTGCTTTCGTCATTTGATTTTCAACTGTTTTTACACTGATGTTCAGCCGATCAGCAATCTGCTTATTCTTTAATCCTTCGTGCCGGCTCAGTTCAAATACTTCCCGTCTTTTTTCGGGCAGGCTCAAAACTGCGTGTTTTATCTTCAACTCCAGGTCAGTTTCCTGTAGCTTCTCCAGCGGACTTTCTGATCCATTCAAAGTTAAAAAACCTACATACTCTTTATACTTCTCCTGTATCTTCAACTGATTCAGGTGATTCAGAGCATGATTTTTTGTTGCCCTATATAAATATGCTTTCAGAGAGGTTTGAATATTCAGGTCGGTATGTCGCAGCCAAAGCTTGACGAACATATCCTGAACGATATCCTCGGCCATATCCTGATCAGCAACAAACCGAAGGCAATACACTACCAGTTCGCCATAATAGGCTCTGAAAATCTCATCAAAGATTTCTTTTCTACCGGTCTTCAGGCCACTTATCCATCTAATCTGATCTTCTGTCATATGGTTAGTCCCGCACTACTATTATCTCTGTCCGAAAAATTGCCCGGATAAGTTGCAAAGTTATAAAAAACACCTCAGGGCACATCAGTCATAAGCTATGGAATTGTCAGAAATCAAAAAACGATTAATATGAAACCTGATACTGCTGCTATGGATACCCCTGTGCAAATTTCATCTTTAAAGTCTGTAACCTCATTCGACCAAAAAATTAAATCCGTCCGATATAACTAAAATAAAATACTTTTGCACTCATTAAAATTTGGTTGGCTAACCGTTAGCCTTTTGAAGGATCACAGCATATGCACATTGGCTCGCAAAAACCTGCACAAGCAACAACAGCCTGGTTAATCCTGTCGGGCCTGGTAGTTACCTGGGGCAGTTCCTTTATCCTTATAAAAAGAGGATTACTTTATTTCGATCCTGTTGAGGTAGGCTCCATACGGGTGGGGATAACCTTTTTGTTTTTGTTGCCATTTGCCGTCAAAAGACTAAAAAATCTCAGCAAAAAGGACATCCTCTGGTTGAGCATTTCAGGTTTTGCAGGCAACTTCTTTCCGGCCTTTTTGTTTGCTGCTGCACAAAAAGGAATCGACAGCTCAACAGCCGGCTTGCTCAACTCACTCACACCGCTTTTCACCCTGCTCATTGGTTTGATAATTTTTAAAATCAAAACCAAACTCATTCAAATAGCCGGTGTCATCATCGGCCTTATTGGTGCTGCCGGTCTGATCAACAGCAGCGGCGGCAACGATTTTTCCTTCAATTTTGGGTATGCATCTCTGGTTGTTTTAGCCACTATTTTTTACGCTTTGAATGTCAATCTGATCAAAGCAAAATTGCAACACCTCAACAGCATCACCATCACTTCGGTAGCATTTTTTATTGTTGGCTTCCCTTCTATGATAATTTTATTGGCCACAACAGATTTCATCCCAAAACTAACCAGCGTTCCGGGAGCCTGGACAGGATTAGGCTATCTGGCCATACTGGCTGTTGTGGGCACAGGCATTGCCATGATCGCTTTTAACTCACTTATCAGAATTACAACGCCGCTGTTTGCTTCCAGTGTTACCTATCTTATTCCGGTTGTTGCTTTGATCTGGGGAATCATTGATGGTGAATACCTTGACCTCAGCTTTTTGCTCTGGATTGGACTAATCATCGGAGGAGTACTGCTGGTCAACAGAAGCCGGGCAAAAACTCCCTTACAACATACAGTGAATAAGTCAGTTAAAAAAATATAAGCTAAAAGTTTGACGGATTAATATTTTTTATACTTTTGCAGTTCAAATTTTTGAGCAAAATCCGCAATTTCAAATCAGTATAATGTACGCAATAGTTGACATCGCAGGACAGCAGTTCAAGGTAACCAAAGGTCAGCAGATCTTTGTGCACAGACTTGAAAATGAAGAAGGTAGCCAAGTGGCTTTTGAAAAGGTATTGTTGATCGACAATGACGGACAAACCACCGTTGGTGCTCCGGTAATTGATGGTGCCAGTGTATCCGTAAAAGTGATCGAGCATCTGAAAGGAGACAAGGTTATCGTTTTCAAAAAGAAAAGAAGAAAAGGATACCAAAAATCGAATGGTCATCGTCAATACCTCAGCAAGGTAGTGATAGAAGATATCAAAGCGTAATAACCCGAAAATCTTAGAACAATGGCACATAAAAAAGGAGTTGGTAGTTCCAATAACGGACGCGAATCGGAAAGTAAACGACTGGGCGTTAAGATTTACGGCGGACAGTTTGCCAAGGCTGGTAATATTATTGTAAGACAGCGCGGCACTGCACATCGTCCCGGAAACAATGTTGGTCTTGGAAAAGATCATACCATTTTTGCCCTGGTTGATGGCACTGTTGAATTCCGTCGCAAAAAAGATGACAAATCATACATCTCTGTTATTCCTGCTGAAACCGCAGTAAACTAACAGTTTTGAAAAAAAATAGTGACCCGGTTATGCCTGCATAGCCGGGTTTTTTGGCTTATAGAATTTCCTTCATTACTGATATTTCACCTCTGCATTAGCCATAGAAATCGCTACTTTTGCAAAAATTCTGAATCAAGATGTTATTAGTACCATTTATCAAGGCCAACAAAGACGAAGTGATCAAACGTTTGGCTGTTAAAAACTTCCACAATACACCTCTTATTGATCAAGTGCTTGAGCTGGATGAGTTGCGCAAAAGTATTCAGCAACAACTGGACGAGTTGCTGGCCGAAGCCAATACGCTTGCCAAACAAATTGGTCAGCTTTTTAAGGAAGGAAAAGCCGATGAAGCCAGTGCCTTAAAAGAAAGAAACAGCGAAATAAAGGAAAAATCCAAAGAGCTGAATCAACAACTCACAACAACCAAAGATCAGCTGAACGAAAAACTGGTTGAAATACCAAATCTGCCACACGAAAGCGTTCCTCCCGGCAAACAAGCCTCAGATAACATCAAGGTGCACCAGGAAGGCGCAATTCCGCAATTATCTGCCAAAGCGGTTCCACACTGGGATTTGATAACCAAATATGATCTGATAGATTTTGAACTGGGAAATAAAGTCACCGGAGCCGGTTTTCCATTTTATAAAGGCAAAGGAGCACGGCTTCAACGGGCGTTGATAAATTTTTTCCTTGACGAAGCGATTAAGGCTGGTTATCAAGAAGTTCAACCTCCACTTATGGTGAATGAAGCCTCGGCTTATGGCACCGGCCAACTTCCCGACAAAGAGGGTCAGATGTACACCATCGGTGCGGATAAGCTTTATATGATTCCAACAGCTGAAGTGCCCGTAACCAATATTTTCAGGGACGTCATTCTTCAGGAAAAAGAGTTGCCCGTGAAAACAACAGCCTATTCGAGCTGCTTCCGTCGCGAAGCCGGTTCCTGGGGAAAACATGTGCGGGGGCTCAACCGTCTCCACCAGTTCGATAAGGTTGAAATTGTACAGGTCGTAAATCCGGATAATTCGTACCAGACTTTGGAGGAAATGAAGGCTCATGTAGCCAGTCTGTTGCAAAAATTAGAACTGCCTTTCCGCATCCTGAAACTGTGCGGAGGCGATATGAGCTTTACGTCAGCACTCACCTATGATTTTGAGGTGTATTCAGCAGCACAGCAGATGTGGCTTGAAGTGAGCTCGGTATCCAACTTCGAAAGCTTTCAGGCCAACAGGATGAAATTGAGGTTTAAAGACAGCAACGGACAAACAAATCTGGCACATACCTTGAACGGTAGTGCACTGGCCCTTCCAAGAATAGTGGCAGCACTACTCGAAAATAATCAGACAGATGATGGCATCAATATTCCAAAAGCTTTACAAGCTTATACCGGTTTCGATCGTATCGGTTAGTTTGCTGTTTGCAGGATTTTTAGGGGGTTGCAAAAGTCCGGTTCCAAGCGAAACTGCAGCTATACTAAGTCAAATTGATTCGTTGCAGCTGGTATTATCAGCGCAAAACAACAAACTGACAAAGCTGATCGAGCTTGATACCGACAGTTTGATCACTATCTTATCTGATTACCAGTTATATGCTTCAAATACCGATCCTTTTGCAACAGCACGGAATGAAAGTATTGAGAACGCTAAAAAGGTACTTCAGTCGTTTGAATCAATGCAGCAGGAATTGCTTACAGGAATTCAATCGCAAAAGGTTCAGCTTGATCAGGTGTATCAGCTTGTTGAGCAATCCCCTGCCGACAGCCTGAAACATCAGAAAATGATTGAGACACAAAAAGTTTTAACTGAGGAGCTGTATCACAAAAACGCCTATTATTTGAACCGCATCAATGCTCAGTTGTTACTAATTGAACAGTTGACAAATTAGCACAAAGCCAAAAACTGATATGCGTAAAGTTACTCAAATAGTATTCTTGCTTTTTTTTCTGTTTCAGGTGTTAGTACTCGAGGCACAACAGCCTGTGCAAGCCATTCGCGAACAGCAAAGTGAGCGGGTAACAGACGAACGACTGGCAAATCAGTTTTACAGAAATCAGGAATGGGAAAAAGCCGGTACACTTTACCTCAAACTTTATCAAAACTACAAATCACAGCATTATTTCAATTACTACCTTAATTGCTTAATCCAACTGGAAGAGCTTGAGGAAGCTGAAAGTCAACTCAAATCCGAGATTAAAAAGAATGAAGGTGCGGTGAATTTTCAGGTTGATTTGGGATATATCTATTTACTCAAAGGCGAACAGCGAAAGGCTGGCCGCATTTTTGATCAGGTGATAAAATCTATCCCGCCCGAACGAAATCAAATTGCAGTAGTTGCCAATGCCTTCAGATCAAGAGGATTATACGATTATGCACTGCAAGTTTACGATTTTGGCCAAGGCAACAAATCAATCAACTATCCATTTTTCCTCGAAAAAGCAAGCCTGTTCCAATATCAGGGAAATTATGATCTGGCTTTTGAGAATTACCTGCTGCAACTCGATTACCAACCACAGCATATTGATTTGATTAAAAGTCGATTACAGAATATCCTGATGATGGATATTGACAACAGCATGGCAGATTTGCTCCGCGAAAAACTACTTACAAGAGCACAATCGCAACCCGATAATTTGCTCTTTGGTGAGCTTTTGATTTGGTTTTCGCTTCAACAAAACGACTACGAAATAGCCCTTATACAAGCCAAAGCCCTTGATCGCCGGCAAGGTGAGCGCGAACCTCAAATCCTGGAACTGGCACATATCAGCATGGAGAACCGCGCTTATGCAGTAGCCTTGCAAGGCTTTGAGTATGTGGTGAATAAAGGCCAAAACAGTGCCTATTACATCCCTGCTTATGTTGGGTTTCTTCAAGCGCGTTATCTGATTGCAAAACAGGAAAACGAATACAATATCGCCGTTTATAATCAACTTGCCGATGATATAGAGCAAGCATTTGATAAACTTGGTTTTAATGTTGAGCTCTATCCTCTTGTGATCACACAATCAGCTATTTATGCTTACGAACAAGATAAAACCACCGATGCAATTGCCCTGCTCGAAAAAGGTTTAGGCCTGCCGCTTAATGCCTACGAACAAGCACTTGTTAAATTGCAACTGGCTGACATTTATTTGTTTACTGATGAAGTTTGGGAGGCTACCCTGATTTACAGTCAGATTGAGAAAAAGTTAAAAGACGAGCCCATTGGCCATGAGGCACGTTTTCGAAACGCAAAGCTGCGCTATTTTATCGGTGAATTTGGCTGGGCTTCTATGCAGTTGGATGTCTTGAAAGCGGCAACCTCAAAATTAATTGCCAATGATGCCATGAAACTTTCCCTTAAGATCAGGGATGTATTAATGGAAGACACAACTGGCAAAGCCCTGAAAACCCTTTCGCAAGCCGAATTACTTAGCTTTCAGCAAAAGAACACCGAAGCTCAACAACTTCTCGACTCACTTTTGCTTAGGGTTCAAAATCCGGTGATCACTTCTTATACGCTGTTTTCGGCTGCCGAACTTGCTGTGGGCCAAAATGACTTCCAAAAAGCTGACAGTATGTTTCAACTGCTTTTTGAAACCTATCCGGATAGTTACCTGGCAGATGAAGCCATTTATGAAAGCGGCTTGCTGCTCGAACATAACCTTGAAAACCTTACACTTGCAAGCGAACGCTACCAGCTTTTGATTGATAATTATCCGGCCAGCATCTTTGTGGCCGAAGCCAGACGCAGATATCGGTTGTTGAGAGGTGATAATGTATTGTAAATTATGGATGTAAGACCTAAAAAATTTTTGGGACAGCATTTTCTGCGCGATCAGAATATTGCTGAAAAAATCTGTCAGCAATTGGAAGGTAAGGCAGACCAAATCCTCGAAATAGGGCCTGGTACAGGAGTTCTCACACAGATTCTGAGTAAAATTTATTCTGACAAACTCCATGTGGTTGAAGTAGATGAAGAATCCGTTGACTATCTGCACCAACATTTTCCACAACTCAGCAGCAACATCCATCATACCGACTTTCTCAAAACCAATTTCACTGATTACGGAGAAGGCAGCATGGCCGTAATTGGTAATTTTCCGTACAACATCAGCAGTCAGATTTTCTTTAAAATTTTGGAGCACCATTCCATTGTAAATGAAGTGGTTTGTATGATTCAGAAAGAAGTTGCCGATCGTATCAGTTCGCCACCCGGCAATAAAAGTTATGGCATCTTAAGTGTGCTTTTGCAGGCCTGGTATGACATTGACTACAAATTTACGGTTCATGAACATGTCTTCCTTCCCCCGCCAAAAGTTAAATCAGCAGTCATCAGGCTTAGCAGAAACCAAACCACCCAACTCAATTGTGATGAAAAACGTTTTAAAGTAATTGTAAAACAAGCTTTTAACCAACGCCGGAAGACCCTTAGAAATTCGCTGAGAAGCATGATCAATCCCGAAATCATACAAGACAAAATTTTTGATAAGCGTCCGGAACAGCTCGGCGTTTCAGATTTTGTACAGCTCACGCAGCTGATTGAAAAAAAACATGGAAATCCTACTCCATCAAACGAAGTGTTTTGATGCGTTTCAAAGCTTTATACACCGTGAAAACAGCAGAAAGACCACCAACCACCATTACGGTTAAAAAAACCATCATCACATCCTGCCAAACCAGTTGAACCGGATAAACATCAATCACAAAAGCACCAAGCTCCCCTCCCAGTTTCAATAGACCAAAACGCTCCTGAGCCAACACCAGTATAATTCCTGCCAGCAACCCGATGATACCTCCCAAAACAGAAATCATCAAACCTTCGGCCAGAAAAAGACGTCTCAGAAAGATTTGATCCGCACCCAGGTATTTTAAAATATTGATATCCTTTCGTTTGTCAACAATCAACATGCTCAACGATCCAATCACATTAAAAGTGGCCATTATCAAGATAAAGGTGAGTATGATATAAATTGCCCACTTCTCCGAACGCATGATTTGGTATAAGGTTTCCTGTTGCTCAAATTGGTCTTTGACCAGAAAATCAGAACCGGAAATTTGCTTAATCTTCTGCTTAAACTCTTTGATTGAAGTCTTGCTTTTTGCAAACACATCAATCGAAGTAGCCATTCCTTCGTATTCCATCAGCTTGGCAGCCCAGTCGTATGGCACGATCACATGAGTTGCGTCCATTTCCTGCTGACTGCTATAGATCCCCGAAATACTGATAGCATCCTGATTAAAAGCCTGTTCAAACTGCATCACTGAAGGATTGCCACGCGATGGAACCAAAACCTGCAACAAAGCCGCCGGATTTCGGGGATTAATATCCAGATACCAGGCCACTCCCGAACCCAACATGGCATAGTGCTGTCCACTATACTCCAAAATCAGGCTACCTTGTATTGTGATGCTGTCCATTGCAGTTAGTGCTTCATAACCCTCCGAAACACCTCTCAAAACGCCAACATGCTGGCGATTGCCATAGCGAAACAAGGCATCCTCTTCAACAATTTTCACCACGCCCCGGGTTGCATCCAGGGCCAAAATTTGCTCCATCGGAAAGGTGTCCAGCTGTATGGTCTTACCACTTGCAGGCTCAATGACCAGATCAGCCGAAAGTTGACTGATCATCGTAGAAATCACCTTTTCAAAACCATTAAAAACAGATAAAACAACAATCAGCGCAAAAGCACCCACACCCACACCAAGCACCGAAATCCAGGTGATGATGTTAATCAGGTTATGGCTTTTTCGAGCCAGCAGGTATCGTTTCGCAAAAAAAAATGTTGTATTCACCAAGTTGATATTATTGCTTCCAGGCCAGCGCAATCAAACCTGTGCCGGTTGGGTGTTTACGACATACATCCATTTTATTTAAGATCAACGCAATCGGGAACACCAATAAATAGTATAAGGGAAGTATGATAAAGAAAAGCTTAGAGGCATTCAACATCAAAATGGGATACTTCATGGATAAACGCCAGGAGATTTTACCAGGCATGCCATACTGATAACGAAGCTTCGTTTTGGCAAAACCTGCCCTTTTGAGTTTGGCATCCAGATCAGCGATATTATATCCATCGCGCACATGCTCGTCAATAAATCCCTGAATGCCTTCGGCCTGATGATCGTGCTGGTGCACGTCCGAACCACCCTGATCCGATGGTGTTGAAATAAGCAACATACCACCTGGTTTGAGGGCATTAAAATAATTCCGGAGCACCAGCTCATCTTCTTCTATATGTTCCATCACATCCACGCAAACCACCAGTTCAAACTGCTGCTGATATTTGATTTTAGTGAGATCGGCTTCTTCAAAATGAACATTATTAAAACCAATACGATCAAAAAAATGATTACAATCGGCTATCTGTTCTGTTTTAACGTCCAGGCCTTTTATTTGCCAGTCGGGATGCTTGCGCGACATATAATAAACATACTGTCCAAAACCGGATCCGGCATCCAAAACATTGATATTTTGAAGGCTGGAGGCATTCTTTTTCAATTCGCGTTTCACATGCCAGGTACGCAATAACAACAAATCGAGCATCCGGTAAAAAAGCTTCCGTAAAAAGGGGGTGCTGTTAAATACTTTGCCAAGCTGACGTTTGATGGGATCGTATTGCATAGGGCTAAACAACTGAAAAAATCAGTCTTCTTTTAATAAGTTTTCAATATTGTCGATATAATCCAGTGAATCATCCTCAAAAAAGCGCAGTTCAGGTACAATCCGCAGTTGATGCCTGACACGATGACCAAGCAAGCCCCTGATCTCACGTGCACGTGTATTAAATTTTGCAACGATCTCACTTTTCTGAGGCTTACCAAATACACTCAGATAAACCCTTGCCAGCGAGAGGTCGGGAACCACATTTACTTTGGTTACCGTAACGAGTGCTCCGCCTGAAATAGCCTGCATTTCCTGTTGAATGATTTCGCCAAGATCACGCATAAGCAAGCGCGAAACCTTTAATTGACGTTTTGTTTCCATAGGGCAAAAATACTGCAATTTATTGGTCTTAATCAATATGGTGTTGGATTGCATTTACAAACTGATTTTTATCCATTATTTCAGCAAATTACAAAATAGGTTAAACCTGACATCAATTAATAACGGATGATCTAATTTGCAACTTGCTACAAAAACCACGTCATCATTGTTCAGAAGCTTATTGCCGTTGCTGATACCAGCCCGGTTGAGAGCAAGGAGGATGCAGCCAACGAATCGGTTGTATGGATTCGCCCCACTGCTTTATGAAAAAGGCAAATACTACTGATCGATAATAATTATGATCCCAGACTGTAGAAGTAGAAGTTGGAGTTATTTATTGATTGTGGAATCAAATCACAAACCACTCGAAATATATTGGTAACGTTGCAAGAAGAGATGAAACCACTTATCAATACTAAATCAATTCATCTAACAACAGCTATTGTGTACTGATTTCTATTCATCCCAATGAAACTCATCCGGATGCAATTTAATATTTTGCACTCTCCACCTGGCTTTTTCCTTAAGTCTCTTAAAGCTTAACCTAACTCTAAACTCTTCACCAAGGGAATGGGCATCTCTACCTGCAATAAAAATTGTGTCCTGTGCAGTCGGATTATAAATGTCTTGCAAAAAACCATTAGGCAAGGCAGCAATAGTAATGTCGTTTAATAGATTTTTACCATCAATTTTATCATAATTGTACTTCACAAAAATTGTAGTTGTTATAAATGAATTTTCGATTATACAAGGAAGTTTGCCTTGGACTTCAACTTTCTCGTTTGACCGAAATTGACGCACAATCAAAGAAAACTGTGATGTCTGTAATGTTGCAGTACCATGCCCACTTGCTTTTTCTGCCTTTGAGTCAACAAAGAGTGCTTGTTTTATTGCAAAATCGGGATGAAATAAATACCTTGCTTTTTTATAATCAATTTTTCCAAACAGTCTCTGGTCAATCTTTGAAACTCCAAGTTTATCGAGTGCTTCTCGTGTTATGTCCTCACCAATATCTGCTACTAAGTCACTTTCAATTGTGAAAATATCTTCAGCAGTGTCTCTATAATCGTAAAGAGCCTGAACCACTAATCTAAGGGAGGCTTTTTCAATTGCCTCTAATCTTTCAAAATCGTCTTTTAATGAATTTGGGCTAATTAGCATTGAGCATAATAATTGGGTTAATACCAGTTTCTTTTAAAATGTTGATTTTTGAAAGTTCTACATAATCAGAGTCTAGTTCGATGCCAATGAAATTTCTCTTCTCTCTTATAGCAGCAATTGCCGTTGTTCCGCTTCCCATAAAACAATCAAGAACAATATCGTTTTCATCAGTTAATAACTTAATTACTCTTGTTGGCAATTCAACAGGGAATTTTGCCTCGTGGTCGTTGTTTGCTCTAACAGATGGAAATTGCCAAACTCCACGAGAACCCCAATTTTTCCAATCATCGTCTGACAGACGATTTCTGTCATATTTTGTAATACCGGGTTTCCAAAAAATATAAATATATTCAAATTCATCCACCGAACGATAAGATAAACTTGCCCATCTTGAATTTTCCCAAGCAGCATCTTTTACCCAAATTCTCCGGTCATAGGGATAAAATCCAGCACTTAATGCCCAATCTTCAACTAATCCACCTATTATTTTAACTCGAGATTGGGTTTCATGTTTACCGCCCCTCACATTGTTACCATTAAGTCTCCTATCAATTGTTTGTTCGCTGCAGTTAAAATGCTTTGCTAAATCATTTCTATTCATTGTCGGATTCCTAACCAAAAAGTTTAAAATCTCCTCCTTTGTAAGCTGTACTTTTTTTCTATGAACTGCATCTGCTTGAATCTTAGGCATGCTCTCATCCCTAAAAACTAAAATGTCTGCTATGTTAATAACTAAAAACCCACCTGGTTTGATAATTGAAAAATGATTTGCGATAACGGATTTTAAAAGCTCCTTCCAACTTTCAAAGTCAAGGTGTTTTTCATAGTTTTTACCAACAAAATACGGGGGAGACCAAACACTAACCGCAATACTGTTAGGTTCAATCTTCTTAAGAAGTATGGCAGCATTTCCTTGATGAATAACATTTACAGCTAAGGGATTCCTAATTGGTTTTTCGGAATAATAGATGGTTGAAAGACTTTTTTGTAAATCTCTCGGTAATCTGTCAAACCGAAAATTATCAGTTTTGTTATTCATTTTTTTCATAGTCCAAAGTTACTAAAATTGTCAATATTAATGCTCCGAAAATTACCCAAAACACACTTTGTGAGGCAATTTTTCCGTTTGTCTTGTTTTAAGCTCAAGTTTACTTACTTTTGTTTATCTGCAAGAATGATCTCATGCTCAAAGAAAAAATACAAAAACTTTCGCTCGAATTTTATCAGGAAACTGTTGCAAACAGACGCCATATCCATCAAAACCCCGAATTAAGCTTTCAGGAAAAAAACACTGCCCGGTTCATCAGTCAAAAACTTTCTGAATACGGAATTGCTCATCAAACAGATGTTGGCGGAAATGGGATTGTTGGTTTAATTGGAAAAGCCTCAGCTTCTGATAAATGTATTGCTTTACGGGCAGATATGGATGCCCTACCGATTCAGGAAACCAATACGCATGATTTTGTTTCGAAAATCCCGGGTGTAATGCATGCCTGCGGCCATGATGCCCACACCAGCATGTTGCTGACTGCTGCCCGTATTTTAAAACAAATTGAAATGCATTTGGAAGGCCAAATCAAGCTGATTTTTCAGCCGGCCGAAGAAAAGCTTCCGGGCGGAGCCCTTGGCATGATTAAAGCCGGAGTGCTGAAAAATCCTGAGGTTAAACGCATTGTTGGTCAGCATGTGTTTCCCGGACTGGAAGCTGGTTTAGTGGGTTTTCGCACTGGAGCCTATATGGCTTCCGCCGATGAAATTACCATCCGGATCAAAGGCACAGGTGGTCATGCTGCCATGCCTGATCAGATCAACGATACCGTGCTCACTGCAGCCCATCTGATCGTGAACCTGCAACAAGTGATCAGCCGTTTTGCACCTCCTGTGGTGCCTTCTGTGCTTTCATTTGGCAAGGTGATTGCCCAGGGCGCTTTCAACATCATTCCGGATGAGGTGCTGATACAAGGCACTTTCAGAACTTTTGATGAGGCTTGGCGCAAAAAAGCAAAAAATCACATCCGAACAATCACTGAAAACACCGTTGATGCTGCCGGCATGAAAGCAGAGATTTTAATCGAAGACGGCTATCCCTTTTTGATGAATGAAGTTCAAACAAGCCTTATTGCCAAACAAGCCGCTATTGCCTATCTTGGAGTTGAGAAGGTGATTGATTTGGACCAACGCATGACGGCTGAAGATTTCGCCTGGTATTCTCAACAAATTCCGGCCACATTTTATCGCATCGGAACTGCCAATAAGGCCAAAGGAATCAACAGTAATCTGCATACCAGCACTTTCGATATTGATGAAGAAAGTCTTTTGGCCGGCCCCGGACTAATGGCCTGGATTGCCGTTGAACAACTGAAAAACCTTTAATACAGCAATCATGCTAATTGAAGACCGCTCATATCAAACCGTTTGGATGGAAGGAAGTTCCGTGAAAATGATAGACCAGAATGCGCTTCCTTTCAACTTTCAAATTCATGAATGTCTGACTTATTGGGATACCTGCATGGCCATAACCGATATGACGGTTCGCGGTGCCGGTGCCATTGGAGCTGCCGCAGCATTTGCCATGGCACAGGCTTTTCTGGAAGCTCCTGAAAAAGACAAAGAAGTATTTCTGCAAGAAGCGCGTGGCGAAATTGAAGGCACACGACCCACTGCCCGCAACCTGTTCTATGCTGTTGAAAGGGTTTTCGATGCAGGGCAACTATCAGCCGAAAACGCCAAAACAGAAGCCCAGCGTATTGCGCTTCAGGATACGGAAGACACCAGAGCCATCGGACGACATGGAAACAAGCTGATCAAAAATAATGCACACATCCTCACCCACTGCAATGCCGGATGGCTTGCCTTTGTTGATTTTGGAACGGCACTCTCTCCAGTTTATACAGCTAACAAAGAAGGTAAAGATATTTTTGTTTATGTTGATGAAACACGTCCGCGAGGGCAAGGCGCACGCCTCACAGCCTGGGAACTGATGCAGGAAGGTGTGCCGTTTACCATCATCCCCGACAATGCCGCTGCCCATCTGATGCAACAAGGTAAAATTGATCTGGTAATCGTTGGTGCCGACCGCATTGCCCGAAATGGCGACACCGCCAATAAAATAGGAACGCTGGGCAGAGCAATACTGGCCAATACTTTTGGTGTGCCTTTTTATGTTGCTGCACCCACATCGACCATCGACGGAGATTGCAAATCTGGAAGAGATATCATCATCGAAGAACGCAGCCAGGATGAAGTGCTGTATCAGGATGGGATTGATGCCAACGGAAACAAAGTGAAAGTGATGATTGCCGCTCCTGGCTCAACCGCTTATAATCCGGCTTTCGATGTTACTCCGGCTAAGTATATCACAGGAATAATCACTGAGCACGGTATCATCAAAGCACATTATCAATCCATCTCAAGCCTGTTGAAAACCATTGAAGATGAACGAACTAAATCACTTTAAAAAAGAAATCGCCTACTTCATGCGAAGGCTTTATAAGCGAGGCCTCACAACCACCTCGGGTGGAAATATCAGCATTAAGCTGCCAAACGGCATGGTTTTGATCACGGCTTCCCAAACTGATAAGGGCCGCATGAAAGCTACCGATGTTGGGATGACCGATATGCATGGAAGACCGTTAAGCAACAAACTAAAACTTAGCATGGAAACTGGGATGCATCTGGCTGTGTACAAAAACAGACCCGATGTTCACGCCATCGTGCATGCCCATCCACCGCTGGCCACAAGCTTTGCCGTAGCACATAAATCCATCAATGTGAACCTGATGGGCGAATCACGTGCCGTTGTCGGGAAAATTGCCACTGCTCCTTATCAATTGATGGGCACATTGGCCCTGGCCGAAGTTGTTGCAACAGAAATCACAACAGCCAATGCCGTGCTCCTGGCAAATCACGGAGTATTGACAGTTGGCAAAAGCCTTCTGGAAGCCTTTGACCGGCTGGAAGTGCTCGAAAGCTGCGCCAAAGTGGAATTACTCTCAAACCTGATAGGCGGTGCACAACCACTGAGTAGCGAAGAAGTACAAGCTATTGACAAACTGATGAACACATGAGCATACCCGAAATACTGGTTCAGAAGCGCATGAGTTTGCCCAAGCTGGGCATTGGCACCTGGGAAATGGGTGGCCGGCATAGTCCAGACAAAAGTGAAGATCAAAGATTTATACGCGCTATCCGCTTTGCCCTGGAGCAGGGCATCCGGCATATCGACACAGCCGAAATGTATGGCAACGGACATACAGAAGAACTTGTTGCCCAAGCCATACAGGGTTTTGACAGAGAAAAATTGTTGATTACCTCCAAAGTTTCTGGCGATCACCTGGCTTATCAGGATGTAATTGAAGCTGCCCACAACAGCCTGAAACGACTGCAAACAGATTATCTTGATCTGTATTTGTTGCATTGGCCCAATCCTGAGGTTCCTGCTGAAGAAACCATGAAAGCCATAAACAAATTGCTCCAACAAGGCAAGATCAGAAATTTTGGTCTGAGTAACTTTTCAGCAGCTCAAACAGAAGAAATATTGCAATGGACTGACGAGCCAATTATAACTAATCAACTGGAATACAATCTTTTCACTCGAAATAACGGCCGCATAACCGAAGATGTAGAAGCAGCCATCATTCCTTTCTGCCTTTCAAAAGGCATCAGCATAACTGCCTGGCGACCCCTAATGAAAGGTGCATTTAATCCTATGCAACAACCTCTGATTAATGAAATTGCAGCCCGTCATGAAGCCACACCCATGCAGATTGCGCTGGCCTGGCTCCTGAATAAACCCCTTACCTTGGCAATACCCAAAATGACAAGCGAAACGCATATTCTGGAAAACATTACCGCTGCAAACATCACATTGGAGGAGCAGGAAATGAGGCTATTGGATGGGCTGGTAAACTAATCAAAAACTATACTTCACCTTCCAATACATCATACTGTTATCGCGATATTGCCCAAAACGACCTGTTTCATCTCCAACAAAAATATTCGCCCCCAACTGAATATCAAAACCATCGGCAAAACTATAACTCACCTTCGGCCGTATAAGCGCATCTCCTTTGTTAATGCCCACATAGGCAAAGAGCTCCAGCCAGAGTTTTTCGCGCAGGTAATCTTTTGCGGCCAGAAAAGTCATGGTATTTTCGGCTTCCTCCTGTAACATGCCGGTTTCATAGTCCGGGATATACTCCTGAATAAACTGTGTACTCAATTTTACACCTGCTAAGGTATAATCCAATCCGGCCATATAATGCAGATAATCTCTTGACACAGTTCCATCCTGCCGCTCCGGGTTTTCAGTTTGAAAATAACGGCCGCTATTGTATGAACCTTCTACCCTGAACACAAAACCATCAAACGTTGTGCTCAAACTACCACCCAACATACCCATGCGATGATACTCAGGGCGCGCAACAAGACTTTGAAGCTGCATACTCACCGGATCAATGGTTTTTGCCAGGTGCATCACGGGATCGTCCGACCAATGATAGCCTCCAACAATTTCATAATCTAACTTCGATGTCATGGCAGAATAACGCAGAAAAAACTCACTATGCTCAAGCGAAGGTTTTACTTCGTTAGTGGAATAATCATACGTTGGCTGAACAGGAAACGGTATTTTTGGACGCCAAATGCTCCCCGAATCAGGCATCAGCGTAGGCGAAAAAACAGGTATCCAAACTGCTTCCAAGGTGTTCATCCCGATGTAGTAATTGACTTTTACAGCTGTAACACCCATCCGTATCTCATCAAAATCAGGCAACAAAAACTCACTCAAATCCTTGGGAGAAACAATATCAGTGATAAATACTCCTTCGGCCTTGCCATAAATAATCTGTTGCTGCCCGATCCTGAGGTCAAACTTATTGAAATACATATCCAGATAAGCTTCGCGCAGGCGAAAATCCATTTCCTTGTCGAAATAATGATAAAGCATAGGATTTACTTTAAACCCAACTGTTTCGCCTCGTTTTTCAAAATTCAGATTGAAGGTGTTTTGAATAATCGAAAAATCTGTTTGATCATTCAGAAGTACCCCTGTATAATTACGCGCAAAACCTGTGATTTCAAGCTGCTGGGCCGAAACCGACCCAACAGCAATTGAAACCGCAAAAACAACCAAAAACAAATATTTTACTATCTTTTTCATTGTAACTATTTCTTTTGCTTCAAAAAATGCATCTATCGGCCCAGCGTCATGCTCCGTTCTGTAAACTTGTTTGAAGGAATGGGTTGATCCAGTTTAACCTCTGAAAAGATCATCTCCGTTCGGTGATCTTTTTGCACATTATGCATTTGTGTGTTAAGAATCACCCAGTACCCACTTATTTTTTCAAACTTTTTAATTTGAAGAATTTTAAGCAAATCCCCATCTTCGTCATAAAAATCACGTTTGATCCCGATGAAGTTCTCTTTTATCACCCAGGTTACGGTTTTTGAATACATATAATCCTTATCTTTTGGGACACTTTCTACAATATAGCAGTCATAGCCGTTGAACACCTCCTCGCCGAGCAGCTTATGTGCATCTTCGTTTGGATGCCGATCGCCCAAATCATCGTAAGTAAAATCGGAACCCATAAAATTATCGCTTTTACTATCGCTCGAAATACGTTTAACACGCTTTAGTGCAGGCAAATAAATCCATTGATCATCATCACGACCATCATTATAACTCCAGTTCATAAAAGATGTATTACGCACATCGGCCGGTGAAAGAAAAAACATAATTGTTTTTTCAACTTCTCCCTCGTCTTTTATAAACTGCTGCAGCTCACGAACACGGGTATCGCCCTGTTTGTTAATCAAACGCATTTCGAGCTGCCCCTGGATATTTTCGCCGGAAGGATTGTTATACACCGCCTCCATAATTTCCTGTCCGTTCATTTGGGCAAATCCCTGCGTGAAACCTAATAAGATTACTAAAACTGTTATTGATAAATTTTGTATTGTTTTCATGACTTTTCTTTTAGGATTATTTTTTATTTTTAAAAAAGATATTTGATTTATAAAGCACTAGATACATGATTGTTACGGTGGCAATAAAACTGATAAACATATTAAAGGATACAAGGGCCCCTAGCGAGCGGTTTGGTGGAAACACTGAAAACAGCAGCACCAGAAAACCCATGATCACCACAAATGCATTAAAAGCAATGGCTCTTCCGGAATGATGCATGGTTTCACGGATCGTGAGGCTTTTGTCCCTGGTTTGCAAGGCATAGATTTTATACCTTTCGATAAAATGCACTGCATAATCAATCCCGATCCCAATGGCGATGCTCGACACCAAAGCTGTGGTGGTACTGAGTGAGATATTGAACAAACCCATCACGCCAAAACTGATTGCAGCAGTAAGCACAACCGGAATTGCACCTATGAAACCAATATTCACTTTGCGAAACATCAAAGCCAGTAAAATGATGATGATCACTATGGACAGCAGCAGGCTTTTTATCTGACCGGTCAAAATCAAATCTGTAAATACCAATGCTTTATACCCCGATCCGGCATAATTCATCTCCACCTGAAGCTCGGAAAAAGGTGCACGATATTTTTCAAGTATTTCAATCGCCTGATTAATATCCTTGCTGTTATCGCTTTTCAATTGAATCGTAACATTGGCCTTGCGATAATCATAGTCCACCACTTTCCAGAGATTCTCGGGATCGCCCGACATTTCGTATAACAGCAAGTACTGGGCAATCATTTCCTGACTTTCAGGAATCACATCAAAAGTCGGATCATCAGCATGCATCACTTGATTCATTCTGCGGATATAATCACTGATTGAAAAAGAATTTCCAACCAGCTCAAGTGACTCCACCTCGGTCTGCATCTCGTCAATCAGTTTTTCAACCTCCGGACGAATCATGGCATCTTTGTGTTCGGATTCCAATATCACATTGATTGAACTGGTTCCTCCAAAATGCTGGTTTACAAAAGCATCTGTTAAAACAATATCAGAATCCCTTTCAAAATTTTCCAAAAAACTGGAGTTGATCCACACTTTTTGAATCCCAAAAATTGAAACACCCAAAAGGATTACTGTTACACTGATCACAAATACTTTATGACGAATGGTAGCCAGGGCAAAACTATTGGCGAATTTTTCAGTAAACGATTGTTTCGGGATTTGTTGCTTTTTCTTTTTGCTGCTTCTGCTTATGCCAAAAGCAAATCCAAAAGCCGGAATAAAAACCAGTGATAATACCATGGCCATCAACACGCCAAAAGCCGTAAAAAACCCAAAGTATTTAATAGGTAATACTTCGGAAGTAAGCAGCGAAACAAAGCCAACAGCAGTTGTAACGGATGTCATTACAACTGGTTTCCACATATTGCGGATCATATCGCTTATGGCTTCTTTTACAGTTGCTTCCGGATGCTCATCCAAAAACAACCGCAAATGACTATAGAGGTGAATGCCATCCGCTACACCAATGGCAATCAACATCACAGGAATCATAATTGTTACGGCATAAATAGAGATTCCGAGCACAGCCATCAGGCCGAAGGCCCATATCGTACTAATTAGTACAACAGCCAGTGTTGAAATGGTATGTCTGATACTACGCAACACAGTATAAAGCACTAAAATGATCACACCAATTACGATTGGAACCATTTTCTTCATGTCTTTTGGTCCCAGATAAGCCATAGTACCCTCTACAATCGGGACACCAGCTACATAAATATTCTCGGGGCCTTCGTAAGTATCAGCAAATGCCAAAATTTCCTCATAAAAGGTCATCGAAAAAACAGAATCGGCTATTGAGGCAACAACCAATGCAACCGTTTCATCTTCCGAAACAACCCTGCCCTGCACCATATCATTGGCACGCACCAGACTACGCAATTCATCAAGTTTTTCATTTGTTTCGGGAACACGCTTATAAAACGCTTTCACATCCAGCCCATATGCTGATCCAACAATATTATCGGCTGTATAGAGCGATGTAACGTCAGCATCCTCGATGGTTTCCATATCCTGAAGTGCCTTGGTGATATTCTTGATTTTATTCAGTGTGCCTGGATTATAAATGCCTTTCGGATTTTCAATGGCAATCAGGATTCCGTCCTTGATATTGAACCATTCTTCGGCCATATCGCTGTAAACAAAAGCCGGATGATCCTTTGGCATATATTCGTCCAGATCTGTTTCCATGCGGGCATTACCAGCCAACTCCCATGCAAACCAAGCACTTATGGCTAAGGTGATTAAGATAACCAGCCAGGAATACAGTTTTAACTTTTTAGAATTGATTTGATTTTTCATGTTTGTTAATATTAACTAACTTTGAAGACTTAAGAAAAGGGAAGCTAATCTTCCCTAAAAAAGTTTTTAAAGCACCCTCGCTGTTGCTGTGGGCTTTGGTGCCTTTACAACAAGAATACGGGCAGTTTTATCGCTCTTATTATACAAACAATGCACGATATCCTTTGGGCTTTCGACCAGACTATTTTCTTCCACCTGCAATGTTTCCTCGCCAACCTGAATGCTGGGCGTTCCTTCGATGACAAAGAAAAACACATCCACCGGCGTGATATGCGGCTTGAGTTGTTCGCCCGGTTGAAGCAAGATATGCATAGCCTGAGCATTATCGTGATCGTACAAAGCACGTACATCAACTTTGTGTGGTGTTTCCTTTACCAACTGATTTTTCCAATGGGTGATTTTCATAGGCTAATCCTCTTCAAATTTAATTACTTCAGTAGGGCAACTTTCAGCTGCTTCACGAATTTCATCTTCGTAATCGCTAAAATTAACACCCTCTTTAACAATCATTTTATCAGGAACTTCAAACACCTCAGGTGCAATTCCTTCACAGAGTCCACAACTGGTGCACTCATCTTCCGACTCGTCGAGCCATACTTTAATTATTGCCATAACTAATCTTTTTTTGAGTTTATTAATTGATTTAAAGTCTGGAATAGTTCCTCTCCTTCGGTCGAAAGATCAAAACTAAAACCATTCATTTGCCATTTTTTCACTAAAAGCCTGAGCGAGCCCATAAAAATAGTAGTGAGCTGCTGCGTGCTGATAGCAGAACTTATTTCTCCCTTTTGCTTTCCCGCTTCAATTATACGGGCTATTGCAGCTGCATTGTGCTCCATGATCTGTTTCACTCTGTCACTTAAAACTTGTTCATTTCGAAAAATCTCTTCCGAAAAAATCACTGCCACAAGTGCCGGGGTCTTTACAAAAGCCTCAAAATGCTTTTGAAAAATAATTTCTATCCGCTCAATGGCTTTTAACTCTGAATTGAATTGCTCTTGAAAAATTCCGGAAGTTGTTGCTGTAAAATACTCCAACAAGCTCAGCAGTATGTCAATTTTATTTTCGTAATGCCTGTATATGGCGGGTTCGGTTATCCCCAGTCTTTTTGATAAATTTTTCATCGTCATGCCCTGAATACCTTTTTCAGCTATCAGGTCGATGGCGTGTTCCATTATTTCCTGTTGTCGGTCTGTGAACATAATTTCAAATGTTTGCGCTGCAAAGTTAGTTAATATTTACTAACTGTCAAGTAATTTCATTAAATATTTTTTACACCTCTGATTAACCCCTTGTTTAAATGATAGTTAAGAAGTAATCCGACTGCCAATTTGAAAATAAATCAGTGGCCCCACCAGTGGAAAAAGAATTAGCAACAAAATCAGGTAGGTCGGACGTTTTCTTCTGATCACATCCCTGATGGCTTGAAAAAGCAGTATCAGAGCCAATAACAATAAAACAACAATTGATGCTACGAACATAGTAC
>JAQVGO010000137.1 GCA_028696715.1 Bacteroidales bacterium | reverse complement strand
AAAAAATCAAATAAAGACTATAAAAAAGCCATCAAAATTGCAGAAAACTTACTTAATAACTACTTGTAAAAACTGAAAATCATGGTACAATTTATAAACTCAAGAGAAATACTTGAAAAAAAATTTGGAAAAGAAGGAACTGAATCAAGGGAGAAATTCAGGGAAGAATCCTTTTCATTCTACTTCGCCGAAATCATTAAAAATCGAAGAAGAGAATTAAAATTAAGTCAGCAAGATCTGGCTAATCTTATTGGGAAAAAACGACCCTATATTTCAAGAATTGAAAGAGGCGAAGACATCAGAATTTCAAATTTTGCTTTGATCGCAAACGCATTGAATTTAAGCATTCAACTTACTGCAAAATAGTGTCCAGGCAATCCCATTTTTAAACGAGTTGAGCAAAGTCATTCTCGAGTTTTACGTTAAAATTAATTTCCGCTTTTAGTGCATTGAAAAACTTATGCGAAGCATTGCATAAATTTATACAAAAAGTTAAAACCAGGCATACTGATGCTTTCAAGCGCAATAGCCTCAATTTTACTGCTTAAAATCTTCTGGTCTGAACCACTCAAAAATAGGTTGCTCTGTTTTGTTCCAACCAACTAACCAGGCCGTTAAATCATCCACTTTGAGGTGATTTAACTCATACCCTACCCGCAACATAATATCGTCCGGAAACAGCTCCTGCGCTTTTTGATGCCGGTCAGCTGTTTGAGCATAGGTAGTATATAAATCCCAGGCACCATAAAGATGAAGTATTTCATGCGCTATAATTGCCGAAACAGGCATCGGAGCATCATTATCGTAGCGCTCATACAGCATAACCGATTCCATAAAAAATTTTCGCTTTTTAAAGTTTTTGGCATAACGCATGGCATAAGAAATACCACCAGCTTTGGCAAAAATTATCAGTTGAATATTGTCAAAACCTGTTTGCCTGGAAATTTTCCTGTATGCCTGCCGTGCATTTCTAAAACCAGATTTTTTTAGTATCTCCATCGCCCAGTCCGTGCGCTCCGAGCCGCTTCCGGTGCCGGTAGGAATATTTTCAAGCTGAAGGGATGCTGCTTTGCCCAAGGGTTTTGTGGAAAATTCCAAAGGAACGCCCCAAGTATTTGCCTGCGAAATCAGCCATTGCTGGGCAATACTGAGATCATTCAGTTTTACTTGTTTTTCTTCGGCTGTCCAGGGGTTTGTTGTTGCTTCGAGAAACACATAAAGTGATAGCACTTCACCTTTTAGATCTGTGGCACTCCCTGCATGCCAGCGATCATTGGGTTGTGCATATAGTTGAAAAATTCCAGAAAAAAATATCAGAACAAGCAGTAGTTCTGTTTTCCAGCCTGTTTTCATCAAAGCTGTGTCAAGGTTTATAATACTTCATCGCTTCGGGCAGCCGTTCACGGATTTGGCGAATACGGGTATTATCAGAAGGGTGCGTACTCAGAAACTCCGGCGGAGCCTGTCCACCTTTCATATCAGCCATTCGCTGCCAGAAATCTACTGCCTTATTGGGATCGTATCCGGCCATGGCCATAAAAATCAAACCCAGGCGATCTGCTTCACTTTCGTGCAAGCGACTAAAAGGCAACATCACACCCACCTGACTGCCAATGCCATAAGCTGTCATCCAAAGTTGTTGTGTTTGCTCAGGCTTTTCCTGCAAAGCAACAGCCAGGGCCACACCCCCCATCTCGGTGAGCAAAGCCTGACTCATTCGTTCATTGCCATGCTCGGCAATGGCATGTGCAATCTCATGCCCCATCACAACAGCTAAACCTGTTTCGTCCTTTGTGATAGGCAAAATGCCGGTATAAAAAACTACTTTTCCGCCCGGCATACACCAGGCATTGGCTTCGGGACTTTCAACCAGATTAAAATCCCAGTTGTACCCTTCCAGGTGTGAAGAATTTCCCTGTTGTTGAAAATAAGCTTCCACTGCGGTCTTGATCTTATTCCCAACCGTTTTCACCATTTGGGTTTGTTGTGCATTGGTCGAAAGTTTGTTACTCTTCAAAAACTCATCATACTGCTGATAGCTCATACTCATCATCTGTGAAGCCGGAATCAGATTAAGCTGCTTGCGACCGGTAACCGGAACATTGGAGCAGGAAGATACTAACATGAAAGTGATTAGAAAAAAGCACAAAGATTGGATTGTTGTCTTCATAACGAGTGTGTTTGTTTGTAAAATCAAAATTAGTGAAATTATTCAAACCATATTGAGATGCAAAAATTATGTCTATCAATATTTCTTTTCAATTGTCATTGTCCAAATTCTGAAATGATTGAGATATAATCACTTCTAACCCCAACCCCTCACATACCTAAGCCTGTACATAGCTATGTCCTTTTATCCTCATAGAATTTTGGTATTTTTGCTGCCAACATCATTTACAATGAACGATTTCCTTACCCAATTCATTTTGCTTTTTGCTGTAATTGATCCCATCGGAACTATACCGGTTTATATGGCCAGCACCATGCATTACAAGCAAGCTGAAAAAAAACGCATCGCCCTGAAAGCTGTTGGCTTATCAGCCCTTATCTTATTGTTTTTTATCCTGGCCGGTGAGCTCATACTCAATTTGATGGATATCCCTCTGCCTGCCTTTCAGATAGCCGGAGGAATCGTCTTGTTCATTTTTGCCCTTACCATGATTTTTGGTGAAAGCAAACCCGAAGACGAAATCAAAACCATCAAAAAAAATGACGACCCCTCTGTTTTTCCTCTTGCAATTCCGTCCATCGCAAGTCCGGGAGCTATGATGGCGGCTGTTATGCTCACGGATAATACCCTTCATGGTATTGTGGATCAACTCATTACATCTTTAATCCTGGTTTTTGTTTTGATTGTTGTGCTCTTCCTCATGTTGGGCTCTCATTATATCACAAAACTAATCGGCAAGGGCGGAGCCAGCATTATCAGTCGTGTTATGGGGCTGCTATTGGCTTCGATGGCAATAAAAAGTGTACTCGCTGGTATCACACAGTATTTTTTTTAATCTAAACTTCAAACACATGAAAAAACAATTATTTCCTATTTTTTTCTTCATCGGTATTTTTAACCTCGCAATCATTAATCAATCTGCACATGCCTGCACAAGAGTCGTTTACAAAGGCAATGACGGACTGATCCTGACTGCCCGCTCGATGGACTGGAGCACCGAAATTGGCACCAATCTCTGGCTCTTGCCCAGAGGAATGGAAAGAAATGGCGAGGTCGGCACAAACTCATTCACCTGGAAATCAAAATATGGAAGTATCATCGCTTCCGGATTTGATGTTGCCACTGCTGATGGGATGAATGAGGCCGGCCTGGTGACCAACATTCTTTGGCTGGTAGAGTCGGAATATGAAAAATGGGATGGCACAAAGCCAGGCATGTCCATTGCCCTGTGGGCACAATACGTTTTAGATCAGTTTGCTACTGTTGATGAAGCCGTGAATGCACTTCAAAAAGAAGAGTTTGTGGTAGTGACGGCTGCAATCCCCGGAACAAGCCGCCTCACAACAGTTCATCTGTCCATTTCCGATAAAAGCGGCGACAATGCCATTTTTGAATATGTGGATGGCAAACTGACAATCCATCACAGTGCTGATTATACCGTTATGACAAACTCGCCCATTTTCGATAAGCAGCTTGCCCTCGACGAATATTGGAAAGAGATAGGTGGCACAACCATGCTTCCGGGCACCAATCGTGCCGCAGATCGTTTTGCCAGGGCAAGTTTTTACATCGATGCTATTCCAAAAACAGATGATTACAGAGTCGCCGTGGCCAGTGTTTTCAGCGTAATCAGAAATGTATCAGCTCCTTATGGCATTACCACTCCCGGACAACCCAATATTTCCTCCACACGCTGGCGTTGTGTTTCTGATCATAAAAATCTGGTTTACTACTTCGAAACTGCACTCACCCCCAACACTTTTTGGGTTGATCTGAAACAAGTTGATTTCACAGAAGGAAACGCAGTAAAGAAACTCTCGATTGTGAACAACGAAACTTATGCCGGCAATGCACTTGATTCGTTTGTAGATCACGAACTATTTGAATTTGAAGGCGTTACACAATAAGAAAACGACAGAAAATTTAAGGGATAAATAAACACGCATCGCCATAACTTAAAAAACGGAAATCATTTTCGAGGGCGTATGCATAGGCGTGTTTCCATTTATCTCCAATCAAAGCCGCAACAAGCAAAAGTAAAGTACTTTTTGGTTGATGAAAATTGGTGATCAGTCCACCAACAATTTTCATCTCATAACCTGGAGCAATCATCAAGGCTGTTGTAGCTTTGAAGCTATCCAATTCATTTTTATCGAGATAAGCTATCAATCTGTCAAGACTAGCATTCACCGATAAAATTTTAGGATGATCCCGATAAGGAAACCACTGATCAAGGTGAAAATCACGTTTTGTTAGACCCTCTTCAAAAAGCATCAGCCCAAACCAATAAAGGCTTTCGAGTGTGCGCATGGCCGTTGTGCCAACCGGAATTACGGGTCTGTTGCTGTTTTCAAGAAGATTTTGTAAAAACTGGCGGCTCACCTGAATCTGCTCGGCATGCATTTCGTGCTCACCAATTTGAGCTGCACTAACCGGCTTAAAAGTACCTGCACCCACATGCAGGATAAGTTTCTCAAATTTAACCCCCTGCTTTTGCAAATCAGCCATAAGCGCATCCGTAAAATGCAGGCTGGCAGTTGGAGCAGCCACAGATCCTTCCTGACGGGCAAAAACAGTTTGATAGCGGTTTTTATCTTCCGGCTCGGCTTTTCTGTTCAGATATGGCGGTAAGGGTGTTTCGCCGACAACATCAAGGATTTCGGCAAATGAAAATTGAGGCTCAGACCATGAAAACCGAATAACAGAAAAGCCGTCTTTTTTTTCGATTCGTTCTGCTTTCAATTCAACGGTTTGGTCTTTGATCTTAATACTTTGAACAAGCAAACCCTGCTTCCAGCGTTTGGAATTACCGACCAAACAATTCCAGCTAACAGGAGAAGTTTGCGCATAAGCCAATTGAAAATCCATGGTCAAATCAGCCGGCTCAAGCACAAAAAGTTCGACCGCTGCACCCTTTTCGGTATGAAATCGCAAACGTGCCTGAACTACTTTGGTTTCGTTGAGGACAAGTAAGGCATTTGCAGGAAGATGATTACTAATTTGAGCAAAAACCGTTTGCGACAATTGGTTTTCTTTCAGCACCAAAAGCTTCGAAGCATCGCGTTGCTGCATCGGATAGCGGGCAATGCGATGCTCCGGAAGATC
>JAQVGO010000136.1 GCA_028696715.1 Bacteroidales bacterium | reverse complement strand
TCAAACTGATAATATATGATCAGTCAGTATAGATCAAGATCAGGATTAGTGTTAAAAATATCACATTACTGCTTGATTCACTGGAATTATTTAGTATTTTTGTCCTCTTTCACTAACAGAACGAAAATAATATGAAGAAATTAGCTGTTGTAGCTTTTGGAGGGAACGCATTGCTTCGCGGCAACCAAAAGGGAACTATTGACGAGCAGGAGGCAAATGCTTACGCTGCATGTGAAAATCTGACAAGATTGATGGAAAAAAACTACAATCTGGTTGTCACGCATGGAAACGGGCCACAGGTTGGTAATATTTTGCTGGCCAACACCGCAGGCCATAAATTGTATGGATTGCCGGATATGCCGCTGGATATCAGTGTGGCTTATTCGCAGGGATTTATTGGATATGTAATTGAGCAGCAATTGCGTAATGTGTTGATGGCTAAAGATTTGGATCGTGATATTATTTCTATCATCACCCAGGTTTTGGTTAATAAAGACGATCCTGCTTTTGAAAATCCAACCAAGCCTATCGGACCATTTTATACAAAAGAAGAGGCCGAGCAGATCAACTCAGAAACGAAAGCTGTTTTTAAGGAAGATGCCCGTGGCCGAGGTTGGCGTAAGGTGGTGGCTTCTCCAACGCCATTGGTAATTTTTAACAGACAGACCATCGAAAAGATTGCGCGCGAAGGTCATATTGTAATTGCAGTTGGCGGAGGCGGAATACCTTGTTTTTATGTGGAATCCAATAAATTGCAAGGGATTGATGCAGTGATCGACAAAGATTTGGCAAGTTCTTTATTGGCCTCTCAAATCAGGGCTGATAAGTTATTTATCCTCACGGATGTTCCTAAAGTTTGCATCAATTTTAACACACCTCAGGAGAAATCGCTTGATAAGATGACGATTGCCGAAGCAAAACGGTATCTGGAAGAAGGTCAGTTTGGTGAAGGCAGTATGGCACCAAAGATAAGAGCGGCAATCAACTTTGTTGAAAGAAGCGGTAAAGACACCATCATTACGGAATCAACGCTTTTGGGTGTCGATGGTGGTGGAACAAGAGTAACGATCGTTTAATCAGATCATAAGTTCAAAAAAAAAGAGCAGTACTTAATCAACTACTCTTTTTTTAATTGGATTTTTTGGCTCCTACTCAATCAGTTTCCTGAAGTTTCACATAAAAGGCAACCTTTTCGAGTGTGGTTATCATGTCGTATTCTTCCAGGTAAACACCTTCAGGAACATTCACAGGTTTCGGCGTATAGTTTAAAATTCCTTTAATACCAGCTTTAACGAGTAAATCAGCCGTATCAACAGCATAATCGGCAGGCACGGTCATAATTCCCACCTTGATATCTTCGGCAGCCACTACTTCTTTTAATTGTTCAATACTATAGCACGGAACTCCGGACATGGTATTGCCAATTTTATCCGGATTAGTATCAAAACCAGCAACAATCCTCAGTTTCGAACGTTTTCCGGCAAAATAGTTGATCAGTGCTCTTCCCAGATTTCCCATTCCGATGATAGCCACTTTGATACCTTCTTCTGAGTCAATGATATTCCCAATCAGGTCGATGAGTTCTTTTACATTATAGCCTTTTCTGAGGGTTCCGGTATAGCCAATCAACATCAGGTCGCGACGAACCTGAACAGATGTAATGTGTTGTATCTTAGCTATTTCGTGTGAATAAATGTGTGTTTTCCCTTTTTCAAGGCAAAGCAATAATGCTCTTCGGTACTGACTAAGGCGCTCAATGGTTTTGTGAGGCAGGTGTTTCATATAATGAATAGATAATGATTTGTTTAGTTGTGAATCAACAAACAGCAAAATTACAGCCTCAAATATATTTATGCAAGTAAAAGTGTTAAAAATTTAACATTGTTAATCTTTATCAATGCTAAACATGAATTTATGAAGCAAAAAACCGGTTTTTATGCTGATTTTGATCAGTTGGTTTTTAAATCAGACAGCCATTGAATCCATTTGTCCATTCCCTCTTCGGTTTTGGCACTCAGGCTAATAAATTCAAGATTTGGATTAACAGTCAGGGCAGTTGCTTTTAGTTTTTCTTCATCAAAATCAACATAAGGTGACAGATCAGTTTTGTTGATTACGCACAAATCAGCTGTCTCGAACATGGTGGGATATTTGGCCGGTTTGTCATCACCTTCGGTAACGCTGATGATCACAACGCGTTTTGTTTCGCCCAGGTCGAAAAGACTGGGGCAAACCAGGTTGCCAACATTTTCGATGAACAACAAGCTGTTCTGCTTCAGATTGAGTTGTTTCATGGCTTTGTTTACCATCAAAGCATCAAGATGACAGCCGTTGCCTGTATTGATTTGAATAACAGGTGCTCCGGTTTTTTCAATGCGATTGGCATCATTCAGGGTTTGCTGATCACCTTCGATAACAGCTGTATCAATTTTGTCTTTGATTTTGGAGATGGTTTTTTCGAGCAGACTTGTTTTGCCGGAGCCTGGTGAGCTCACAAGATTCAAGGCCACTATTTTCATCCCTTCGAAATAGCCTCTGTTTCGCTCGGCTGACAGCTCGTTTTTTGAGAGGATATTGCGCTCTAAATTAAGCGTATGCACATGATCATGCTCGTGAGCATGTTCATGTTCGTGACTGTGATCATGTGAATGGGGATGTGCATGTGGGTGCACATGAGTGAGATCGCCATGTTGGTGGCTATGTGTATGTATCACGTTATGATCTCCTGGTTTTCTGTAAGTAATGTGGTCGTCTTCGCCACAGCCGCAAGTTCCGCACATAGGTATTGTATTTTAATTTGTTATCAGATCAATGGCTGCAATTTTCAATTCTTTGCCACGTATAAGACTGGTGTTTAAGCTATTACAAAACGGACAGGTTTTAAAATAATCCTGCGATTCAAATTCATGGCAACAGTCTTCGCACACCGAAACAGCCTGGATATAATTGTACTGCACTTCTGCCTTTTCGGCCATGCTGCCTCTTACAGCTTCTTCCATGGCAAACTCAAGCGCATCTGGTTCAATACCTGATAGTTTACCAATATCAAGTTTGATGGCCGAGATCCCGACAGCTGCATGATTTTTGGCTTCTTCTTCTACAATTTCAATGATTTGCATGGCAATTGATAATTCGTGCATAAGCCGGATGTTACGTGGCAAAAATAAGGTAAATTTTCGGGTGTTTCATATTTTTCATTCATTCGATTCGCTTATCTGGAATTATTTTAAATAGTATTATACACTTGATTTCCAGTCCATAAAAATTGTATATTTATTAGTTCATTTTTTTTGTTTTAACCCAAATTCCCTGCCATGAAAAAAGAAGTTTCCTTATCGCTCAAATGTCCTAATTGCTGTCAATCGCTTATGGATGAACAACATACAATATGTGATAAACCTTCCATTAAGTTGAATGTTGAAACCGAACACGAAAGGGGTGTTTTGCGTTTGTGCTGTATTTACGGCAACTGCTCAAAAACCACTGATGTTGCAATTGATGAGGGAGAAATCGTTGCAATGTTTTGCCCGCATTGCAATCAGGAGTTGTCAATCAAAGAGAATTGTGAAATTTGTGGTGCCCCGCTGGTAGCCTTTTTCATCAAGGCTGGTGGAACGGTAAGAATCTGTTCCAGAAATGGTTGTACTAATCATGCGATAGTGTTTAAAGATGTTTCTGAAGAGATGTCGAAGTTTTATTATGAGTATGGTTTTTAATCAGGTGACAGATTTTCAGGATGAAGCATTTGGTATTTGATTTGTTTAGCAGCCAGTAAAATTTGACTGGATATGAAAGGTAATTTCAATAGCCTAATCAACGGAGACTTGCCCGTGTTAGTAGATTTTCATGCTGAATGGTGCCAGCCATGTAAAGTGCAGGCTCCTATTATCAAAGAGGTGGCAGCTGGTTTAAAAGACAGAATTAGGGTGATAAAGATTGATGTGGATGCTAATCGGTTAGTTTCTACCCGTTACCATATCAGTGCCGTTCCAACATTAGCCTTATTTAAGAAAGGGGAGTTGGTATGGCGCGAATCAGGACTGCTTTCAAAAGCGCAGTTAATCAGTGCGATAGAACGTTTTGTATGATTAACAAATTCGGGGCAGTTGTTCGCCTGCCAGCATGTCAACAATGCGGTTTCCCCCAATTTGTGTTTCCAGAAAACATTTTCCGGCATGGCCTGAAGTGATTTCTCCAATGATGGCTGCCGCTTTTCCCAGCTCATGCTTTTCCATTGTTTCAAGCACTTCATCAGCTATTTCTTCTGCCACTACCATCACCACTTTGCCTTCGTTGGCCACATAAAGCGGGTCGAAGCCAAGAAGCTCACAAATTCCTCTCACACCTTCGTTCAGCGGAATTTTATCTTCAAAAAGTCTGATCCCAAAATGCTGGTCCTTGCACAATTCTGCACTCACGGTTGCCAAACCACCCCGGGTGGCATCGCGCATAAAACGAATCTGGCTTTTAAAATCACTTAGCGAATTAATCAAACCATTGAGGCTCGCGCAGTCTGATTCAACTTTTGTGCTGATATTCAGTTGGTTTCTGGCCGACATCACCGCCATACCGTGATCACCTATACTGCCGTTGATCAGTATTTTATCACCATTTTTGATGTTTTCAATCCCTATTGCCGAAAAGTCTTCATCAAAGAAACCTATGCCGCTCGTATTGATAAAGATTTTATCGCATTTACCACGCTCAACCACTTTGGTGTCGCCGGTAACAATCTGAATGCCGGCTTTTGCCGCTTCTATGGCCATGGATCGCACTACATGCTCAAGCGTTTCCATCGACAGGCCTTCTTCTAAAATAAAGCCTGCACTCAGAAAAGCAGGCCTGGCACCCTGAACGGCCAGGTCGTTAACCGTACCGGCAATGGCCAGCTTACCAATATCCCCTCCGGGAAAGAACAACGGATCAACAACAAAGGAGTCTGTCGTAAAAGCTATTTTGCCTTTCTCAGTAGTGAGCAAAGCAGCATCACTTAAAAGGTTAAGTGTTGGGTTGTTAAAATGTTTCAGAAAAATTGACTCAATAAGGTCGTGAGTAAGATGGCCACCACTGCCATGGCCCAGCAGGATATTTTTTTGCTTCATTCGAAGTTTATTTTCGATACTAAGCAGCAAAATTAAGGAAAAAGCAGGTGTGGAAAAACCTTAGGGACAGGATTCAGTTAGATTTGTAGATCAGGTATTCATCCCACGGATTTAGCTTTTATTTTTAATCGGTATTTTCATCAAAATCCAATTCCCGAAAGAGGTCAGTCGGAGCATAAAAGTACAGGCATTGGCCTGGCTTATACCAAAAGTCT
>JAQVGO010000035.1 GCA_028696715.1 Bacteroidales bacterium | reverse complement strand
AAAAGTTAAAAGAAAAGGAAGCTTTGAACCTGCTGGAACAGGAAAAACTAAAATCCGAAATCGAATCGAAAAACAGGCAACTGGCCACAAAAGCACTGTTATTGTCGTCGCATAACGAATTAATCGAAGAAATCATTCAGGTTTTGCTGTCCGAAAATGAGATCTCGACTAATGCGGAAATGAAAAATACAATTACAAAACTAAAACATCAACTAAAAAAAGATTCGGACTGGACTGATTTCCTGACACATTTTGAAGAAGTAAATCAAAACTTCCTCAAGACCATAAAAGACAAACATTCCACACTTAACCAAAACGATATCAGGTTCTTATCCTATGTTTACATGAATCTTTCCACCAAGGAAATTTCTACACTGCTCAACATCACACTCGAAGCTTGCAGAAAGCGAAAAGAACGCATTATCAAGAAAATGGAACTTGCAGACAACACTGATCTATATGATTATCTTTTAAGCATTTAGCTAATATGTCACACTTTTTCCAATGGCATGTCTAACTATTTCCCTCTGATAATCTTGATCTTATTCAATATTTACGAAACCTTTGTTGAGCTTAATTCAAAAAAAATATTGAGATGAGAAAAACTACAATTTTATTACTGGTTTTGTTAGGATGCTTCAACCATGCCACCGCTCAAATTGAAGTCGTTGGTTCGGAGGAGTTCGGAAGAATTTTTGATGTTACCTATGATGCCAACATCGAAAACAGATTATATGCAATTACCTTGAGTAATCACATCTTACGATCAGATGATAATGGTGAAAGCTGGAGTGTTATGTTCTCGCATCAGGATGCCGTTACCATAAGCGGATTAAAGTATATCGAAAGCGAAAACGCATTGAGTTATTATACAAGAATGGCATCGTGGGCACCCTATGGCTATGGTTTGTTTATCTTTGACCTGGATTCGCAAACGATCACCAAAGAATTTCATCTGCCTGATCAGTCGGCTGATAGTGAATGGATTTCGGCTTATGACCTTTGGGAACAAAATACCGATGTAGCGCTTGTTGTTCAGGGATATAAGATCGGCTTAGCCAACTTCTCCAAAGTGCAATACACTACCAATGGCGGTTACGACTGGCAGGAAGTATATTTTACAGCTGAAAACCTCAATATTTTCCCTAATCAGGCAGCCATTCATCCCAACGATCAGCAGAGGCTCTTTATCACCCTGGGCAATGGCGACACCGATACTGATGGCGGACTATGGCTCTCAACCGATGGAGGTCAAAACTGGGAAGATATTATTCCCGGAATTATCTTCGACCCAATAACTTTTAATCCCAATAATCCGGATGAAATTCTGCTGGGCACAGGAGTAAGTTTTGGTGCAAGTCCCGAAAACTTATATCATTCGTTCGATGCTGGCAACAGCTGGGAAATCATTCCCATTGAATGGACTGATTATCTGATGGATAACATCACCTATATTGCGTTTAACCCCAACAACACATCAGATATTATAGTGTTGGAAGACAATGAGGTAGTAATTTCTGATGACAGTGGTGAAACCTGGCAGGTTTACGTTTATGAAAATGCCTCAGACAACCCTGAAGATTATTACTACGGCCTCAAAGCATCCTATAATCCCTTTGATGAAAACGAAGTTTATGTAAGTGGAAACTATTATCCGCTGTTTTCAGGCAACAAAGGGGCTTCTTTCGTCAGGATTAAAACACCATTCTATTCAGCCACGGGGCCGGTTGAGCTTTACAGTGACGACACCGATAAACATCTTTTTTATGGAGTACAATATGGTTATGTGCATAAGGATTTGATTTCAGGTGTTGAAAACTCTTATAGCATTTTACCCATTAATATGATGACTATCAATGAGATGACTTTTAAAATTGATAAACATCATACTGGAAAAATTTTCACCTTCGAATCAGGATTTATGGGATCTGACCTCTATGTGAGTAACGACTTTGGAGAAACCAAACATCAATTGTTGAATATCTTTAGTAACAGCCTCGATTACCTTGCTACTTCACCCTATTTTGATGATATTGCATGGGCTTCATTTTCCAGTTTTGGTTCAAATATTGAGTTGTACCAGATCAATTTTGAAAATCTGAATAATGTTCAAACCTTTTCTTTGAATATTCCTGAGCAAAGCGTGATAACCGGAATCGCTGTTGATCCTTCCAACTCTGATCATATGATCATTGCTTCGGGAGCCAATATTTATCAAACCTACGATGGAGCCAACAGCTGGGAAAGTACCAGTACAGGTTTAGGTAGTGTGGCTGCCATTCTGAGTTTTGAGCAGAACCCGTTAAATCCTGACCAATTCACAATCGGAACGGATGCTGGTATTTTCACATCAACAGATGGTGGCAACAACTGGAATCAATTGTTTAATTCATTGGTGCATCATGTGCAACATTCAACTTTGGTGGATGGTCATCTTATGGCTGCCGTACGCACCACTGATATATCGAACTTTGCCATTTATTACAGCACAGACCAGGGCGATTCGTGGGAAACGATTTCCAACAAGGATTTATACAGCATTAACGCTTATTTCGCCTTCTTTAATTTTCAGGTAGATGTAGCAGAAGCCTATATCAACACAACGGATCTGGGTTTGCTTAAAGTGAATATCGATTTAACTTCGGTTGGCATTAAAGATCCTGACTTTTCTACTGATGCAACAATAAAGCTTTACCCAAACCCTATAACAGATTTCCTTTATGTGGAAACTAAAGAAAAAATTGAATCCGTTTCTGTGTATGATTTATCAGGAAAACTCATTCTTACTTCCGATGCCACTGTGGTTGATCTTAATCAGGTAAAAAAAGGATTTTATCTGGTTCAGGTTCAAACAAAAACAGGCCAGAGTTTTACTGAAAAAGTCATACGAAAATAATCCCATATGAATATGCAACTTAAAAGTCGCCTCAAAACAATGGCGGCTTTTTTGTTATAAAAGAAAATCAATCCGGATGCTAATTGATTTGACTACCGCGAAATAATAGAGGTACAAATTACATATATTCCAACTGCTCAATAATACTATCGAACTGATCGAAAAACACTCCGCTAGCAATCATCACAATTATCGCGACAACACCAAATATGAGTCCGATCAAAGTAAGAACTCCATAAATAGTGAAATAACTTCCAACATTTCGCAACGAAGCTATCAGGTCGTATTTGTTACCACTCAAATAGGCCGATCTCGCATTTTTTGACGACTTCAGAAGTAGAACTCCCAACCAAATCGGCAACCAGGCAATCAGCAAACCTACAATGCTCAAGGCAACCAATATGCCATATACAATTAATACAATACCCAGAAATTTCATCCAGCCCGCTGCGTTTTGCAATGGCTGAACGGTTTCGCGAATGATCATTTCATCCTGTTGACTATTTTCCATAGTTGTAATTTTTGGTTAATAAAAGGATTAAACCCAGGTCAAAATCCTGAATTAAAGGCTAAATTTAGTACTTTTGTGCCTATATTTCATACACCTAAATGAAAGAAAAAAATAAAACCTTCAAAATAGTTTCTGTTAATATATCAACTCAAAAAGGAACTATCAAAAAAGCCGTTGATGAGATTAAGCTGACTTTTAAAGGTATATCAGGCGATGCACACGCTGGTAGCTGGCATCGCATGGTGAGCTTATTGGGAACAGAAAGTTTTAAAAAATTTGAATTGGAAGCTGGAAGACCTTTGGCTTATGGTGAGTTTGCCGAAAACATAACCACCGAAGGATTAATACTTTACAAAACAGCACCTTTCGACCGTTTTCAAATTGGAGATGTTGAGCTGGAAGTTACGCAGATCGGGAAGAAATGCCATGGAAGCAGTTGTGCAATCTTTAAAGAAGTTGGCAATTGCGTTATGCCGAAAGAAGGAATATTTGCCCGTGTGATCAAAGAAGGTGTTTTACGCGCAGGCGACACAGGGATATACTTACCCAAGGTTTTTAAGGTGATGGTCATCACCCTGTCAGACAGGGCAAGTAAGGGTGAATATGAAGACAAAAGCGGACCAGCCATTGCAGAAAAACTGCAAACATTTTTTGGAATAAATAATTGGGATTATGAGCTAACACCCAAACTTATCCCTGACGATCCTTCACAGCTTGATGACCTTCTCAAACAAGCTGTAAATCAAAATTTCGACTTGGTTTTTACAACTGGTGGAACAGGAATCGGACCACGGGATTTTACGCCTGATGTGGTAAAAAAACATCTTGATATGGAAATTCCCGGCCTGATGGAACATATCAGGTTGAAATATGGAAGTAAAAAACCGCAGGCCCTGCTCAGCAGAAGCATTGCCGGAAAAATGAGTGAAAGTCTGGTGTTCGTTCTTCCGGGGAGCGTGAAAGCCATCAATGAATATATGCACGAAATCCTGGCCGGATTAAAACATATGTTGCTGATGGTAAAAGGCATTGATCTGCACTAAACTTTATCAACAAAAGATTGAGGATATTTATTTTAAAACACCTCAAAACGAGCTAAACAAGTTTTATCTTTGTACAAATTTGATTTCAAATCCTGGGCAGCCATGCAGCATTTACTTCGTAACAAGTATTTTTACACCTTGGTGTTTTTTATGGTGTGGATGTTGTTTTTTGATCAAAACAGAGTCTCAAACCAATACAAGCTGCAAAAAAACCTTTCCAACCTGGAAGCACAAAAACAATTTTACCTTAGCGAAATTGAAAACCAAACAAATATCATCGAAGCCCTGGAACGTGATACTGTTCTGCTGGAAAAATATGCACGCGAAAAATACTTAATGAAACGCGACAATGAAGTGGTGTATGTAATTGTAAAAGAATAACCTATCCAGATAAAAGCCTCCGGAAATTATTTATCCCAACCCATTAAAATTCCATTCCTTCATCCATTTGTTGCCCGTCTCCTCCCCCTTCGGGTGCACCTTTTTTCTTCTGTTGATTGATTCTGTAATTGAAATTCAGGGTGATCGTTGTGGTGCTCCACCTGAATTCGCTATTGGTATAGAAATCATCAGTTAAGGTTTCAAAGGCCCATCGACGTGTTCCAAACATATCCCGAACACTAAGCGTAAGTGTTCCCTTCCCTTTGAAGATATCCTTGCTTGCACCAAAATCTGCCGACCAGGTGGCTTGTCTGGTTCCTTGTGGCATATCCATTGGCCCGCGGAAATTGAGCGACAACTGCGCATCGAAACCCCGTTGAATGGTAAATTTGTTCATCACCCTTCCGGTGAGGGTAATATAATCTGTATTATACTCAATTTCATTGGCTTCACCCTCAGTCATAGAACGGTAAAAATTCATGCTTCCGTTGATGTTCCACCACTTATAAAGGCTTACATTACCAATCAACTCAAAACCATAGCTGTTGTTTTTCGCAAAATTAACCGGTCCGGTATATGTTATCCCGGATGTATCAACCGTTTCGATTCGCTGAAAAACATCGGTGCTATAACGATAATAGGTATTGAAATTCAAGCTGGCCTTGTCCCAATATCTCAGGTAACCAAGCTCGTAGCTGTTCGTATAGATAGGTTTCAAATTTGGATTTCCGGTGTGTATATTTCTGTTGTCGGCAAACGATCGGAATGGATTTAACTGCCAAAAACCCGGGCGTCTGATTCGGCGACTGTAGCTAACCTGCACCTGATCGTCTTCGGTAAGTTTATAATTAAGATGTGCACTTGGAAACAGATTAAAATAATTTTGGGTGTTTGATTCATCGGTTTGCTGGAGCAGGGTTGAGATATCAGAATATTCTGACCGCAAGCCAAGCTGATAAGAGTATCTGCCCACTTCATTTCCGAAAAGTGCGTATGCAGCCAGCACCTTTTCGTCATAAATAAAACGATTCGTGTATTCAGGCAGATTCACATATTCACCTTGTTCGTTCATTTGCTCAACGATGTAATCATTGTCGATCTCACGCTGCTCGTATTTGGCACCCACTTCAAACTTTGAATTTTTGTTGAACGGATGAATATAATCGATCTGAGCCTGAAAATTAGATTCCTGCTCGCGATTTTCGATTTTCTGAAATAATTGACTCATGACTGCTTCAACCGGACTAATGGTCTCGGTGATATCAGATTTTTCAGTTTCCGAATTATCAAAGTAGCGAATATTAGCCGAAAGGCTGTGATCTTCCTTCCCGAAATCTTTTTTATAATTCAAAGCATATTCCAGGTTGGGATCCGTTTCTGTTTCATTATCAACACGTTCACTCGAGCCTATAAAGACATTCTCCGGCTCAAAGTCGCGGTATGTTATGGTAGATTTGTTCTGCTGATCAGAATAACGATACATCAGGCTAAAGGTAAGCACATCATTGGGTGTAAGAAAGTATTCAGCTCCCGTACGAATCATATTACTCAAACCCGACCTGTTACGCTCAGAATCCTGCAGGGTGGTATGTGTACCATCTGGTCTGAAAAAATCACGGCGATAAT
Organism: Bacteroidales bacterium; assembly: GCA_028696715.1. Classification (GTDB taxonomy): domain Bacteria; phylum Bacteroidota; class Bacteroidia; order Bacteroidales; family F082; genus UBA5536. Next base: position 16,989 of record JAQVGO010000035.1, on the reverse strand, counting down.
TTCCCGACCCCAGCCTTTCGCGGTAATTCAAAGCGTAATTGGCAAAAAAGTTAACCTTTCTAAGGCGATAATTTGTGTTAATACCCACACCATACTGCAAAGGATAGCCGGCATTAACATCGACAGAGCCATGAAAACCGTTCCGGCGATCTTTTTTCAAAACGATATTGATGATTCCGGCGGTGCCTTCTGCATCATAACGTACCGATGGATTTGTTACAACTTCAATCCGCTCAATCATATCAGCCTGCAAACTTCGCAAAGCATCCCGGCTGTTGATTCCGGCAAGCCCGGATACTTTTCCATCAACCAAAATCCGTACGCCCTCATCACCACGCAAACTAACATTTCCTTCGATATCGACCGTTACGGACGGAATATTTTCGAGCACCTCAATCGCATTGCCGGCAGTTGAACTCAAATCCTTGCCGATATTGAAAACCCGCTTATCCAATGTCATTTCAACCGTACTTTTCTCTGCCACAACTTCTACCTCATCGAGCAAGGCATTGTCAGGTGCAATCATTAAGCGTCCCAAATCGTAAAAACTTTTCCCACGATCCACTTCAAATGCGTCAACAACAACAGTTTGATAGCCTAAAAACTGCACTGTAAGATAATACTCATCAGGTTTCAATTTCAGTTGAAAGCTGCCTTTTTCATCCGTAATTCCTCCCTCCACAAAACTTGAATCAGCGGAACGATAAACCATAATCGTAGCATACTCGACCACACGATTGGTCTGACGATCAACTACTTTTCCCTTCACACCACTATCCTTTTCAGCAGGAACTTCTGCTATTACCACACCAGAAATAAAACTCAGAAATATCAGCAGAAAGCTAATCTTAATTTTACTCATTACATTTTTAAAATTCATACCCTACAATTGAGTTACAACACAATGATTATTAAGGCATAAGCTTAAAATCAACTGATTCTAAAGCGACCTACTGCCTTAAGAAATGCCAGAAAATATTGATTTCGAGTCCGAAAACTCATTTTTTCAGCGTATTAGCTTAACAAAAAAGAAGCCAAAAGTATTGGAAAATACTTAAAAAAACATAAGAAATAAGTTATCGGTAGCGATGATTCACCTGGAGTATAAATCCTTTTATCATTCAAATGTCTGGCAGGCTTCTCACTGTGGATCAACATCAAGTTGAATGATCAATGATTTGTGTTCGGGATTGGCATTAAATGCCAGCAATTTACGCATCAGCATCTCTTTTATCTTACCCGAATGCTGCCTTCTGTCGAATTTAATCAAAATTTGTTTGATGTACAAGCTACGGATTCTCGACACCATTGGAAACTCAGGTCCAAGCACCTGCTCGGCAAAATCTTTTCGCAGCGAAACAGCTAAATCATTTGCAGCCATATTGAGTTTGTACTGGTCGCGGTGCTTCAGTCGGATTAAAATCAACCTGTAAAAAGGAGGATAATGATACTCCTGACGAATTGCCATAAGTCGTTCGTACAGTGCTTCATAATCATTACGCACAACATCCTGAAGGAGAGGATGATGTGGCTGGTGTGTTTGTATTAAAACTTTACCCCGCTTGCCTTTTCGTCCGGCACGACCAGCCACCTGCGCCATCAGTTGAAAACTTCGTTCGTGCGCTCTGAAATCAGGATAAGAGAGCATATTGTCGGCATTTAAAATCCCTACAATACGCACACTATCGAAATCCAGGCCTTTGGTAACCATTTGTGTTCCGGTCAAAATGTCTGTTTCGTGCTTCTCGAAAGCCTCAATAATCTGCTGAAACCCGAATTTACTTCTGGTGGTATCCAGATCGAGCCGGCTGATCCGGGCATCTGGCATCAATAGCTGCAATTCTTCCTGTACTTTCTCGGTTCCAAAACCATGCATCTTCAAAGCGGTACTCTGGCAATTGGGGCATTCGGCCGGAACTTCCATCGCAAAGCCGCAATAATGGCAGCGCAAAAGCCGCTGATGTTTATGATAAATCAGGCTTACGTCACAATGTCGGCATTCAGGAACCCAGTTACAGGCCTCGCACTCAAGCCGAAGTGCAAACCCCCTTCGGTTCTGGAAAAGAATCACCTGTTCTTTATTGTCGAACGCTGTTTGCATCTCTTCCATAAGCGGCCTGCTGAAATGAGATTGCATGGTTTTGCGCTTTTTCTCTTCACGCAGATTTACAATCTCAATCTCCGGTAAGGCAATTCCACCAAACCTATCCTTTAGGATTACTAATTCGAACTTACCATTTTTTGCGTTGAAATACGACTCAAACGAAGGGGTGGCAGAACCAAGCAAAACACTGGCTCCATGTATCCTGGCCAACACCAGTGCTGCATCCCTGGCCTGATACCTGGGAGCAGGGTCATGCTGCTTGTAGGATTGGTCGTGCTCCTCGTCCACAATGATTAGTCCCAGGTTTTGAAACGGCAGAAATAAAGCAGATCGTGGCCCGATGATGAGCTGATGCTGACTGGCTGGATCCGAGGGATCGTACTGCAGGACTTTTTGCCAGATTTCGGCTCGCTCGTGCAGGTTGTAGCGCGAATGATACACGCCGAGGCTTTCGCCAAAATATCGCTTAAGGCGCATAATGATCTGGGTTGTAAGCGCAATCTCTGGCAATAAAAGCAACACCTGTTTGCCTTGCCTCAGATTTTCGTTTATCAGCTTGATATATAGCTCTGTTTTACCGCTCGATGTAACCCCATGAAGCAAAACCACGCCTTTCTGTACAATCCCGGCTTTTATCTGACCCATTGCTACCAGCTGCGATTCAGTAAGTTCAATATCATCAGGATGCCGATCTGAGATAAAATTATCCAATCGGCTCACAATTTTTTTTCTGAATTCAAATACTCCTTTCTCAGCAAGAGCCTTTAACTGAGCATGAGAGGCATCGGCTTTTTTGAGTAAAACAGATACCGAAACTTCCGGATTGTTGCTTCCTACTGGTGCGAGGCTTAGATAAGAAAGTAATAGTTCCAGCTGTTTGTAGGCTCTTTTTTCGAGTTGATTCATCAGGTCCTGCAAAGCATTTTCCTCTTGAAAAGCCTTGGTCAGACTTACAACAGTCTCTTTTTTCTGGTGAAATTTCTCTTTCAATTCCTCCTCGGTCACAACCAATCCGCGGTCAATCAGGTTTCTGATTATTGGCATTACCTTTTGAATACCAAGGATTTTACTCACTTCAGAGAGTGTAATCTTTTGCTGCAGCTCGAGGGCTTCAATAATCAGAAATTCATTTTCGTTGAGCTGATGTTTATCCGTCTCGTACTGCTCAGAAAGCTGAATCATCGTCTCGCTGCTCAACTTTAGCGCAGAAGGCATGGCAGCCTGCATCACTTCACCCAGATTACAGAGGTAATAATCCTTCATCCAATGCCAAAACTTCAGCTGTTTTTCAACGATTACCGGTGATTCGTCGAGCAGATCTAAAATATATTTAGGGCTAAAACCTTTTGGAACTTCCTGGTGCACCCGACAAATTATCCCGGCCAAAACCTTCTTTCTGCCAAATTGCACGATGGCACGCTTCCCAACAGCTGCCTGATCATTGAGCACAAAAGGGATGCGATAGGTAAAAGTACCCGGCACTGCAAGTGGAATGATGACATCAGCAAATAAGGTAATTCGGGATTCGGAAATCATAAAAACTGATCGATTTTGAAGTGCGAAGTTAATTATTCCGGACTGCTTTCGAAAGGATTAAAAGTCGCTTTTCCTGAAACCATTAGGGATGCGATGGAATAACCGCCGTACCGATGAGTTGATCATAACCGGTTCCGGGCTTGGTATAATACAAATATATGGCATACAGATTATTCGTATCCCAATGGCTCCCTTCGATTGGTTCAACAAATGCTTTTCGCTCCCCTCGCTCCACTACACCATATAAATAATTGTAATAGCCTTGCTTAAGAAACAGTGCCGCCTGATAACCTTTGCGCTTGAAGTTATAGGTCATCTTATTTTTCTCGTCCAGATTCCAATCGTTAAGGGCACCTATAATATATACATCCTCATGCGTGAAAGGTGCATCAGCCTGAAGGAAAAATTCCACCCAGGCATAATCGCCTTCGATATCCGTATCCTGATCGTCCCTGGCTTTGATAAACTTTCGGCCATTGATATCCTGCTCACTCAGATAATCTTCGAAAACCCGTCTTTTATCGGGCCAGAGTCGGACGGTGAAATAATCCGGTTCCTCAAAAATTCTTTCTATATTCTCTGATTGATACCGAAAACTCTTCATATCAAAATACCTGAACTGATTAGCTCCTTCAAACAGGGTTTCATCCTCATATTCAAAGGTTAATGCATCAGGATATACATAATTTGGTTTCAAACCCTCCACCGCATTATCCCACCTGAAATTTTGCTTGATCAGCAAATTGACTGTAGATTTAGGGCTGTCGAAAAAGAAGTTTGTGGCACCCACAACAACATCCACTTGTTGTTTTCTGTCGGCTTCAGATAGCTTGCGGGCATATTGCGGAATTTTGGCCGAAATTCCAACCTGCGGATCCACTACCATCAAACGCCTGGATAGCACCAACTGATCAGCCGTTAATTCATCTTCATACACAACAAGCAGGTAATTACCTGATTTTGTCAACTGCATTTGTGAAGAAGGCAACAGCACATCGTAGTGGACATAAGGTGTGATCGTATTGAGTGAGAAGCGGTACTGGTCTATTCTTTCCTCCTCAAATCCCTGAATATATTCAATCTGTTGCAACCGCGAAGGTTTCCAGTCGTGCGTGCAATGGATTAGAGTAAACTGATAAGTATAGGCATAATCACCCAACATATCAAACGAAAGCTTCAATTTGTTCAACTGATCATGTAAAAGTATCATTGGTTCTTCCAGCTGATCATCTACCTGATGCAACAACACAGTTTGAACTACATCCTGATAAACCGCATCCCTAAAAACCAAATTTTCAGGTAGCTGTGCGTATAGCTTAATTGGCGAACTAAGCCAGGCCAGACATGAAAACAAAAAGAACAGTGAACCGATCGAACTTTTATTCATAGCTTTGATATTGGTCAAAAAAAAAATAAGCAATGCATAAACAAAAGTAAGGTTTTTCAAGTGCAGAAAGAGGAAACCACTCAAAATTCTTACACCTGATTTCCCAATTTATGATTGTTCGATAATTAACAACTATATCAGCTAAATTCGTCAAATTAAACACATTTATTGATCCAGATCAAAAAAAGCATTGATAAAGATGCTATAAACAATCATAATTTTTCGTTAATTCTTCTTTCACAAAAAAAATTAAAGTCGTTTCTTTGTGAATTATTTAAATATGAATGAAGGTAGATATGTCAACCGTCACAAAAATTAAAAAAGGCCTCGATATCAAGCTGATAGGCGAAGCTGAGAAAACAATCAAAGATCTTGTAACGGATCAATTTGCCATCAAGCCCACAGATTTCATCGGCGTATTTCCCAAACTTTTAGTCAAAGAGGGCGACACTGTTAAAGCAGGAACACCAATCTTTAAAGACAAATACCGCGACAACATCGTATTTTCCTCACAGGTAAGCGGCAAAATAAAGGAAATAAAACGTGGAGCAAAAAGGGTATTGCTGGAAATAAAAATCGAGGCCGATGGCAAAGATGAGGCTATCGATTTTAAAGCAGAAGATCCAAAAACCCTCGACAGGGAAAAGATCATTCAAAAACTTCTCGATAGCGGTGTTTGGCCTTTTATCCGACAAAGGCCATATTCAGTTATTGCTAATCCGGCTGATAATCCCAAAGCTATCTTTATTTCCACTTTCGACACAGCCCCGCTTGCGCCCGACAACGACCTGATAGTGCATGGACATGGCGAAGCTTTTCAAACAGGAATTGATGCCTTAAGTAAGCTCACCAATGGAAAAATCCACCTAAATATTGACGCTAACGCCACACATTCCAAGGTGTTTACCAATAGCAAAGGAGTGCAGATCAATCAGTTTTCTGGTCCTCATCCGGCAGGTAATGTTGGGGTTCAAATTAACAAAATTGATCCCCTTAACAAGGGTGAAGTGATTTGGTATTTGTATCCTCAGGATGTGCTTGCTATCGGCAGACTTTTTGCAACCGGCAGATACGATGCCTCCCGTGTTGTGGCACTAACAGGCTCCGAAGTACTTCGTCCGGCTTATTACAAAACAAAAATAGGTGCTGCAATTGAGCCCCTGGTTAAAGGAAATGTATCCGATACTGAAAAGCGCTTCATTAGTGGCAATGTTTTAACAGGAACCAAAATTGACTTGGATGGCTATATGAGCTTTTATCATACACAGGCCACAGTAATTCCCGAAGGCAATTATTACGAGCTGTTTGGATGGGCACTTCCCGGGTTTAACAAGTTTAGTGTATCGAAATCGTTTCCTTCTTTTTTGTTCAAAAACAAAAAATACCGACTTGACACCAACTATCATGGTGGCGAGCGTGCCCTGGTAATGACAGGTGAATACGAAAAAGTTTTCCCTTTTGATATCTACCCCATGCAGTTGATCAAAGCCATCATGGTAGAAGATATTGATCTGATGGAAAACCTCGGCATTTATGAAGTTGACGAAGAAGACTTTGCGCTGTGCGAAGTCATTGACACTTCGAAAACCAATATCCAGGAAATTATTCGCAGGGGTCTCGACCTGATGCGTAAAGAAATGAGTTAATCAAAAATCAATTATATAAAATGAAGGCTTTACGTGAATTTGTTGACAAGCAAAAACCACACTTCGAAAAAGGAGGACGCTTCGAGAAGTTACACTCCACCTTCGATGCTTTCGAAACGTTTTTGTTTGTACCGAACAAAGTAACAACAAGTGGCGCGCATATTCGTGATGCAATCGACATGAAACGCACCATGATTATTGTGGTGCTCGCACTAATTCCACCCCTGCTTTTTGGAATCTGGAATGTTGGTTACCAGCATTTTCTTTCCCATGGCATGACACCTGATTTCTGGCCGATGATCGGTTTTGGATTGCTGAAAGTGCTGCCAATAATTATCGTATCCTATGTTACAGGACTGGCAATTGAATTTGCTTTTGCCCAGGCCAGAGGACACGAAGTAAATGAAGGGTTTTTAGTTTCTGGGATGCTCATTCCCCTGGTGATGCCACCGGATGTCCCACTTTGGATGGTTGCCGTTGCCACTGCTTTTGCAGTAATCATTGGCAAGGAAGTATTTGGCGGAACTGGAATGAATATCCTCAATCCGGCACTCACTGCCCGTGCGTTTTTATTCTTTGCTTATCCTTCCGAAATGTCGGGCGATAGCGTTTGGATTGCCGAGAAGGCGGATGCTTTTTCCGGTGCCACACCTTTGGGTCAGTTGCTCGTTTTAGATACTGACAAATTACCTACCGACTGGTCGATGTTTTTGGGAACAATTCCGGGTAGCATTGGCGAAACATCTACAATTGCCATCTTATTGGGGGCAATTGTTTTAGTAGCCACCGGAATAGGCAGCTTTAGAATCATGGCTTCTGTTGTTGCAGGCGGATTGGTTATGGGATTACTCTTCAATCTGTGGGGAGCCAACGAATACATGAATATTCCTGCCTATCAGCACCTGATCATGGGTGGTTTTGCGTTTGGAACTGTTTATATGGCTACTGATCCCGTTTCGGCCTCACAAACCAACCGTGGAAAACTTTTCTACGGCTTTTTGATCGGCTTTATTGCGGTTTTAATCAGGGTGTTCAACCCTGCCTACCCCGAAGGCATGATGCTGGCCATCCTGCTGATGAATGTATTTGCACCTTTGATTGATCATTATGTTATCCAATCAAATGTTAAAAAACGCCTGAAACGTGCCAAAGCAGTTGCAGCTTAAGTTTAAACATCTGAAAAAATTGAGTTATGTATAGTAATGCTTATATCTTTCGTTATGCCGGATTGATGGTGATCCTGGTGGCTGCTATTTTATCATCGGCTGCCATGCTCCTCAAGCCCATGCAGGAACGCAACGAAGCTGTAGATAAAATGCAAAGCATCTTAACGGCAGCAGGCATCGAAAATGTTAACAGCGATAATGCCATCGAACTATTCAATCAGTATGTGACCAATATGATTGTGATCGATGAAAAAGGTAATGTGATCGATGAATACAAAGATGCCGGAAAAGAAAATAGTGAAGCTTTTAAAGTAAACCTGAAAGAACAGCTTTATAACAAATCTGTAAATCGCAGCTTCAGGCTTCCGCTTTATGTACTGGACAAAGATGGAGAAACCATTAATATTGTTCCTTTGAGAGGTGTTGGTCTCTGGGGACCAGTTTGGGGCAATATTGCCTTGAAATCAGATTTCAATACCATTGTGGGTGTAACCTTCGGCCATAAATCTGAAACCCCAGGCTTGGGAGCTGAAATAGAAACCCCTGTCTTTGAAGATCAATTCCCGGGCAAAAAACTCTTCAACGAAAAAGGAGATTTTGTTTCCATTGGAGTGATCAAAGGTGGTGTTGAAAATTTTCCTGCTGATGTTCAGCGTCATAATGTGGACGCCATTTCGGGAGGCACCATCACCAGCAATGGTGTGAACGACATGATAAAAAACGTGTTAGAAAGCTATGTTCCGTATATTCAAAAAAGAGGATAGACTATGAGTACTGATAAACAAGAAAGAGAGCCTTTGTTTTCGGCCAAGAACCGCAAACTGCTCACCAATCCTTTAAATATCGACAACCCGATTACAGTGCAGGTTTTAGGGATTTGTTCTGCCTTAGCTGTCACGGCAAAAATTAAACCAGCCTTTGTAATGGCTTTGTCTGTAATCGTTGTTACTACTTTTGCAAACCTCATTATCTCGGTGATGCGGAATGGCATTCCACCGCGGATTCGTATCATCGTACAACTCGTTGTAATTGCTTCGCTGGTAATTCTTGTTGACCAGGTGCTAAAAGCATTTGTTTATGACGTAAGCAAGCAACTTTCTGTTTTTGTTGGTCTGATCATTACCAATTGTATCATCATGGGACGCCTGGAAGCCTTTGCAATGGGCAATAAACCATGGCCTTCGATACTTGATGGTGTTGGCAACGGATTGGGATATGGCATCATACTGATAATTGTAGGTTTTGTTAGAGAACTTTTCGGATCAGGCACAATCTGGGGATACCATGTGATTCCTGAAGCCTTCTATGATTTTGGCTACAAAAACAATGGCTTTATGATTCTGCCTCCCATGGCTCTGATCATTGTTGGTATCATCATCTGGATCCAGCGTTCGCGTAATCCCGAATTGATTGAAGAAAACTAACCAAACCAAAAAAATTAAACTGTTATGCAAGAACTATTTAACATATTCGTCAAGTCCATTTTTGTGGACAATATGGTGTTTGCCTACTTTTTGGGAATGTGCTCTTATCTGGCCGTTTCCAAAACCGTTAACACTTCTGTGGGTCTTGGATTAGCCGTGATCTTTGTACTGGGCATCACTGTTCCGGTAGATTATTTGCTCAATGATTACATCCTGAAGCCTGGTGCTTTGGTTTGGCTCGATCCGGAATTTGCTGATGTTGACCTGAGTTTTTTAAGTTTTATCCTTTTCATCGCTATCATTGCATCGATGGTTCAGTTGGTTGAAATGGTCGTTGAAAAATTCAGTCCGGCACTTTACTCTTCCTTGGGTATCTTCCTTCCATTGATTGCTGTAAACTGTGCTATCCTTGGCGGATCGCTTTTTATGCAGGAACGTGAATACCAGTCGCTGGCACAGGCCACCTCTTTCGGGCTTGGATCAGGTGTGGGTTGGTTTTTGGCTATCGTAGGCATTGCTGCCATTCGTGAAAAAATCCGGTATTCTAATGTACCAGGACCGCTGCGCGGATTAGGTATCACCTTTATTATCACCGGCTTAATGGGAATCGCCTTTATGAGCTTCCTCGGAATCAAATTGTAACTGAAAAATAACAGAAATAATAGTAAACATGACATTACTTGCAACCGGAACGGGAACTGTAATACTAATCAGTGTGATTTTCTTCCTTGTAGTAATTATACTATTGGTCGGACTGCTGCTTTTTGCCCGTAAAAAACTCACTCCGCAAGGAAAGGTAAAGATTACGATCAATGACGAAAAAGAGCTGGAAGTTGATCCCGGTTCAACCTTGTTATCTACCTTGTCGTCCAACAAAATCTTTCTGCCCTCTGCCTGTGGTGGCGGTGGAACCTGTGCCATGTGCAAATGCCAGGTTTTTGAAGGTGGCGGATCCATTTTGCCCACAGAAAAAGGTTATTTCTCGCGCAAAGAACAGCAAACAAACTGGCGTTTAGGCTGCCAGGTAAAAGTGCGCGAAGACATGAAAATTGGTGTTCCTGCCGAGGTATTTGGTATCAAAAAGTGGGAATGTGAGGTCGTTTCAAACAAAAATGTGGCCACCTTTATCAAAGAGTTTGTCGTTAAATTGCCCGAAGGCGAAAACCTTGATTTCAAATCGGGTGGTTATATCCAGATTGATGTTCCAAAAATTGAAGTGGACTTCAGTAAGGATATCGAAGTTGAAGACGAATATCGCGATGAATGGAATAAGTTCAAGATGTGGGATCTGAAGATGAAAAACACAGAAGAACAATTCCGCGCCTATTCGATGGCTAATCATCCTGCCGAGGGCAATATTGTGATGCTCAACATCCGTATCGCCACTCCCCCATGGGATCGTAAGAATAATGGCTTCATGAAGGTGAACCCGGGTGTTTGTTCTTCCTATATTTTCTCGCGCAAACCTGGCGACAAAGTGATGGTTAGCGGACCTTATGGCGAATTCCATATCAAACCCACCAAACGCGAAATGATGTTTATTGGGGGAGGTGCCGGAATGGCTCCCATGCGTTCGCATCTGTTCCATCTTTTCCACACCGAAAAAACAGATCGTAAAACAACTTTCTGGTATGGCGGACGCTCGCGCAGAGAGCTTTTCTATATGGAGGATTTTGAAGCTATCGAAAAGAATTTTCAAAATTTCAAATTCAATGTTGCGCTTTCTGAGCCACGCCCCGAAGATAATTGGAATGGTTATACCGGTTTTATCCATCAGGTGATTTTGGATAACTACCTCAAACAACATCCCGAGCCGGAAGAAATAGAATATTATCTCTGTGGGCCACCAATGATGAATGACGCTATTTTCAAGATGTTAGATAATCTTGGAGTGCCACAGGAAATGATTGCTTTTGACGACTTTGGAGGATAAAAAGACAGTCCAAATGAAAGCTCCGACTTGTTCGGGGCTTTTTTTATTACTTCAAAATTTATGATGTACTTTTGATAAAAATAATCACACTACAATGAAAAATTTTGGTTGCCTCTTATTGTTTGTTTTCTTTCTTACAAGTTGCGAACAATATCAACCACCAAATAAAATCAGCTTTGCGGGCGAAGCGCAAGGCACTTATTATGCCATAACCTATTACGATGCCCAAAACCGCAATTTAAAAACTCAGGCAGATAGTCTTCTGAAAGCTTTCGACCAATCTGTTTCACTATGGGTTCCGCAATCAATCATTAGCAGAGTAAATCAAGGTGACAGTCTTGTAAACCTGGATGAAATATTTATTCACAATTTCAATTTAAGCAAGCAAATTGCAAAACAAACCAACGGATATTTCGACTTCACCGTATCACCGCTGGTAGAAGCCTGGGGATTCAGCTTTAAAGAAAAGATCGTATTAACCAAAACCAAAATTGACAGCATCAAAACATTGGTCAACTGGGAAAAAGTATCCCTTCAGGATGGCAAAGTAATCAAATCAGATCCCAGAATCCGTTTCGACTTTAATGCAATTGCGCAAGGCCACTCGGTTGATCTTTTAAGCCAACTACTTGAATCAAAAGGCATTCAAAGTTATCTTGTTGATGTTGGAGGTGAGATTCGTTCGAAAGGAACTAAGCCTGATGGAACAAAATGGCGTATCGGAATTGAAAAACCTTCTTTGGAAGCAAATGATGACAGAAGCATACAGCAAGTAATTGAATTACAAGACAAAAGCCTTGCCACCTCAGGAAGCTACCGAAAATATTATGAAGAAAACGGCAAAAGATATTCACACGCTATTGATCCGAAAACCGGTTATCCGGTGACCCATAATCTGCTCAGTGTAACGGTTATTGCAGCTTCTGCAGCCGAAGCAGATGCTTATGCCACAGCGTTTTTGGTTATGGGTTTAGAAAAAAGTAAAACTTTAATCCCCCAATTACCGGCGGTTGAAGCATATTTTATCAGCTGGGACCAGGAAAACGGTTTTGTGATAGATTGGACAACGGGTTTTCAGAATTATCTGCCTCATCAATAATCAGGCGTGGTGATGAGGCTCTAAGGACTTGTTTTCACAAGAACCCTTCCCACCTCCACAGGCACATCCAACACGATTGCCATGTGCATCCATACTGCTGCATTGTTTTTTGAATTCGCCATTTTTTTGCACAAACATTTTAATCGCAATGCCAGCAATTGCAAGACCAACAATTACAATAGTAAGTAAGATGAGTTTAAGATACATATCAGTAGTTTTTCAGTGCAAAAGTACAATTATTAAACGCCCGGTACGATAAAAAAGTTCAATTTTTAACTCATATATCGCTCATTGCTTTTTGATTTAGCATTTTTTTTAAGCTTCAGATTTTCTAAATTCAGCCAGTAATACAGCAGCTGCTACAGAGGCATTTAATGATTCTGTTTTTAGTTTTCCTCTGGCATAAGAAGGAATAGAGATCGGGTTCTTGATCAAGGCCCTCACCGCTTTACTAATCCCATGAGATTCGCTTCCGATGACAAGAAAGGATGCTTGGGATGTCAGCTTTGTCTCATACACCGAAACTCCGTCCATTACTGCACCATACACCTGAAATCCATCAGCTTGAACTTCACTTATCAAGGCTATAAGGTCAGTTTCTGTCACGCCCACCCTAAAAAGGGAACCCATCGTAGCCTGCACCACTTTGGGATGGTAGGGATCAACCGTATCGGGGCTGACAAAAATATGCTTCACACCAAACCATTCTGCTGTTCGGATGATAGTGCCAAGGTTTCCCGGATCGCGGATGCCATCAAGTACCAGGTTTAAGTTGGAGCCCAATTCATCAAGCGCATACATTTGATTAGCGAACTCGACAACAGCCAGCACTCCTGGAGGCGTTGTGAGCTGACTTATTTGCTTCATTTCATTATCTGAGATCAGCTGAAAAGGAGCGGCCTGAACAACAGGAGAAAGACTCTCAACCTGATTTTCGGAAACAAACAATTGATACTGAAAACCACCCGTCAGCAACATTTCTTCCACAATTTTATGGCCTTCGGCCACAAACTGCTTGTGTTGTTTCCTGAACTTACCAAGAGCCAGGCTGCGGATGTGTTTTATCTGTGCTTTGGAAATCATAAAAAACCCGATGTCGATCGGACATCGGGTGGTAAAGTTAAAACTTTTTATCAGAATGCTGGTTATTCAGCATATACTTCAAAGTCAAGATCGAGCTGCACTTCCTTGTGAAGTTTGATCTTAGCTGTGTAGTTGCCGAGTTCTTTAATAGCATCTTCGTTGAGATGAATCCGCTTACGATCGATCTCAATATTTTTAGCTTCCTTGATAGCATTGGCAATCATCACGCTATTGACTGATCCAAAAATTTTGCCCGAAGTGCCGGCTTTTACAGCAATACGTAAGGCCAAACCTTCAATAGCTTTTGCAATTTCCAAAGCTTCATTTTTGACCTTTTCTTCCTTAAAGGCTTGCTGACGTTTGAGTTCTTCAAGCACCTTGCGATTGGTTTCATTGGCAATGATAGCCATTTTATTAGGAATGAGATAGTTACGTGCATAACCATCTTTCACATTTACAATATCATGGGTATATCCCAGGTTTGCAATATCTTGTTTTAGAATTACTTCCATCTTTTTGTCCTCCTATTTATTTCAATAAATCAGCTACATACGGCATTAATGAAAGATGACGGGCTCTTTTGATAGCCTGCGCAACTTTGCGTTGGTACTTGGTGGAAGTACCGGTAATGCGACGGGGTAAAATTTTACCTTGTTCGTTGACAAAACGCAATAAGAAATCGGCATCTTTGTAATCGATGTATTTGATGCGATTTTTCTTGAAACGGCAGTATTTTTTCTTTTTGGTATCTACTGCAATAGGGGTCAAATATTTAATTTCTGAGCTTCCTTGTGCCATTTTTCTAAGTTTTTTTGAGTTTAACAATTAAGCTTGAGCGGTTTCGCCTTTGGCTTCTTTTGCTTTTCTACGTTTCTTTTCGTTGTAAGCAACCGCATGTTTGTCGAGCTTAACAGTAAGGAAACGAATGATTCGCTCATCACGTTTGAATGCCAGCTCCAAGTCAGCAATCAGTTGTCCATCAGCTTTATACTCTACCAAATGGTAAAAACCTGTGGATTTTTTCTGGATCGGGTAAGCCAGTTTGCGCATACCCCAGTGTTCTTCGTGCACGATTTCGGCACCTTTTGCTTTCAGGTATTCCTGAAACTTTTTTACCGCTTCCTTCATCTGTTCTTCAGACAAAACGGGAGTTACAATGAAAACGGTTTCGTACTGGTTCATAATTAAGTTATTAATGTGAATAATTTTTAAAAATCGGAGTGCAAAATTAAAGTTAATTTTTCTAACCTCCAAACACTAAGTGTACTCATTTTGACAAACATGGCCTAAACCCAAAAACAGCTTTACGATTCTTTGTTTATCAACAGTTCATTAGCGATAAACTGTGCGGCATTGCCATCACCAAAAATATCGGGATAATGTCTGGGAGGATTTTCGATGAAATGATTCCAGGCCTCTAAAATCCTGGTCTTCGATGCGTCAGCAATCTGAGCAGCATCCACTTCCACTATCTCCTTCCATTCTGTTTCGGGTCTTAAAATAATGCAGGGCTTCTTGAAAAAATATGCTTCCTTCTGCACACCTCCCGAATCAGTAATTACATGGCTGGCATATTGTTCGAGCGCTATCATATCTAAAAATGAAACGGGCTCCATCAAATGAACCAAGGGACTCGAAATCACATCCTGATAGCATTCGGGAGATAAATTAGTTTTGAGCAACTTAGCGGTTCTGGGATGCAACGGAAGAGCAATTTGTTTGCCCGATTGCCTGACAATTTCTAATAAGGCCTCAAAAATATGCTGTAATCTTTCCGGCTCATCAGTATTGTTGTTGCGGTGGATGGTGCACAGAATATACTGATCAGCAATCAATTGGTTGTTTTTCAACACCTGTGACTGTTTCACGGCAAGTTCAGCAAAATACCTGCTGTTGTCATACATCACATCACCACAATGATAAATTCCGGGATTATCAGCAGAAAATGGTGGCTGATTGTTGGAATCAAAACCTTCGTCCATCAAATTTTTATATCCGGTTTTGGTAGGTGAAAAAAGCAAGGTGGAGCAATGATCGCACAATATCCGGTTGATTTCTTCGGGCATGGCTTTGTTAAACGAACGCAATCCCGCTTCGATATGTGCGATGGGGACATGAATCTTGGAAGCCGCCACAGCACCGGCAAGCGTTGAATTAGTATCGCCATAAAGTACCAGCCAGGCGGGTTTTTCTTTGATCAGAATTTCTTCTATCCCTTCGATCATTCGGGCTGTTTGCACCCCATGCGATGCCGATCCTACATTCAAATTATAATGAGGCTGTGGGATACCAAGCTCTCTGAAAAATACCTCAGACATATTGTCGTCGTAATGCTGGCCTGTGTGTACAATTATTTCATTGATCTGATCGCTGAAATGATTTCTGATTGCTCTGCTCAACGCAGCTGCTTTGATGATCTGCGGACGTGCCCCGATTATTGTAACTATTTTCAACATAAAAATGATTTTCTTCAGATTTTACATTAACCCTTCTTCGGCTAAACTAATGTATTGATCGTGACCGATGATCAGATGGTCCACTACACGAATATCCAGCATGATACCAGCCTGAACCAGTCTTTTTGTCAATTTCAGATCGGCATCACTGGCCTTGAGCTGCCCCGAAGGGTGGTTGTGACACAAAATCATGGCAGCAGCATTGCGTTCGATGGCTGTTTTGAAGATTCGTTTAGGATCTGCAACTGTTCCTGCTACCCCTCCATCGCTAACCTGTGCGGCACGTATCACCTTATTCGATTGGTCGAGCAGCAAAATCCAAAACTGCTCATAATTCAAATCAGCCATGCTGGCATACAAGTATTCAAAAGCATCCCTGCTTGTAAAGATGCGTTTTCTTTCCTGCACCTCGGCTGATCGTCGCCTGCGCCCCAGCTCAAGTGCTGCAGTGATGCTGATGGCTTTTGCCTCACCTATTCCTTTAAATTTCATCAAATCGCTCACACTCATTCGTGATAGCTCAACTAAATTATCCGAAACAGATTGCAAAATCCGTCTTGACAATTCAACAGCTGATTCGGTTGTATTTCCTGAACTGATCAGTATGGCAATCAATTCGGCATCGCTAAGTGCAGCTTTCCCTTTTAATAAAAGCTTCTCTCGCGGGCGGTCGTCTTCTGCCCATTGTTTGATCGATTTTCGGGAGTCGTCAGGATATGCTGTCATCGAAAGTTGTTTGGAAGCGAAATTACGCTATTTCCACAAACTAAAAAAGCCCCTTCAACAAAAGAAGAGGCTATCGTTGTTCTTACAACAGCGCACAATTACGAAAGTGTTGCGCTGTATTTTGTGATTTTCGATTTCAAATTTCCGGCTTTGTTCTTGTGGATGATACCACGTTTTGCCAATTTGTCGATCATAGCATAAACAGCAGGCAACTTAGCCTCTGCTTCTGCTTTGTCAGTCAGACTTCTGAATTTTCTTACTGCTGTACGCATTGTTTTTGCGTAATAACGGTTGTGCAAACGTCTGGCGTTTGTTTGACGGATTCTCTTGATCGACGATTTGTGATTTGCCATATCGGTTTTCGCTTAAAAGTTTCTTTTGATTTCGGGCTGCAAAATTAAAAATATTTTTCGAACTAAAAACTTTTTA
>JAQVGO010000135.1 GCA_028696715.1 Bacteroidales bacterium | reverse complement strand
TTTTTGTCTAATAATTCATTCACAGTGCGGTGCAGACCAGATTCCTGAAGGCTGGTTACCACAGCAATTTCGCCTGAAATGGAGTCGAACTGATCGATATTGGCATCAATATTTTTTTTGGAGTAGAAACCAGTGAGTTCAATACCTTTATAGCCAAAGGTTGCAGCAGCTCCGCGCAGAAAATAGTTTTCGTTAACAGAAGTGTTGGGTTTTAATCCGGCACCATAGCGCATCACTGAGCTGGCCTCGGTCGATTTCCCGAAAGAAAGTCCCGACCACATCGTCAATCCCTGACCAAAAGCCAGGTGATAATCGCCAAGGGCAACGGCTCTCAACACTCCAAGATCGGCGGCATAGGCATGAACGGAATAAAAATCAAAACCTGATTTGAGTTTGTTTCCTAAAATTCGTTGCAGGCTATCATTCACATTTTCTTTAAAAAACACTTCGCCGGCATCCTTTTCCATGGTGATTCCTGCCCTAAACTGATTGCGATAGTTGAAGCTGTAACGGGCATAATATTTCTCAGGACTTCCGAGATACCGGCTGTTAGGCTTGGCCCACAAAGCGGAATCTGAAATTGGTTTATAGCCTTCGCGTTGTTCCAGAACCATTTCGCTACGCAACAACAACTGATGACGTGCATATTTAAAAATATTCTTAGCCTTGAGTTTGTATTGTGGTTTGTCAGTGCTTTCAATCACAATGATTGGCTCAAGCAGTGCAATGGTTGTTTCATCAAAGCCGTCAATAGCAGCCAGTTCATATTTACTTAACAGCGGCCCAAAATTTTGCTGATATGATTTAAGTTGTTCAAACTGAAAGGTGTTGATGAGGTAAATTTCCAAAAGTTGTTCAAGCTCTGCCAGATTGTTGATATTCACAGGGTGCTCGTAAAGGTAAAAGTAAGTTTCAGTAAGGTCGGTAAAATCGAAGGATTCATCGGAGTTTTCGGCAATGATCTCAAGTTGCTGCGAAAGTCTTTCGGTTAAGGCGTTGCGCAAACTATCAGCATTCGTCTGAGCCATTAAAGGGTTAAAGTACAGCAATGAGCCAAGCAGAATCGAAAAAATCAGTAATCGTTTCATCATTTTACTTGCTATTTCTGTTACCAAACTGGATAATCAGGCTCGATTGAATGCTGGTGCCAAGCACCTGATGCAGATTTCCGGCAAGGTCTATCCTTACTGGTCCCAGGTCGAATCCGGTTCCAAAGGTGAATATGCCGGGTTGTGTATTAATACCGGCTCTGACGAAAAATTTCTCCAGTACAAAATATTCCAAACCTGCACGAATACTGGCCTCACGGTCAAAATTTTTCTCAATTTCTGCTGTGCCGATTAGTTGATCCGAAAACTGGTAAGCCAAACCAAATCTAAGTATCACCGGAAGTCGTTCATCTGTATATTCTGATAATCGCGCTTTGCCCGGATTGAAGACGTATGCACCTGCTGTAAGTTTTTCGTTGACAGCATATTGTACTCCAAGCTCAAAGCTAATAGCTTGAAATTTTTCGTAAGCATCCGAAAAAGAAGTGCTAAAATAGTCAAGTTGCAAGCCAATCCTTAATACATCACCAAAAGCCCGTGCATAAGCTAGTCCCAGTTTTTGTTCTTTATATAAGGTGTAACCAAACTGGCTAAAGCTCAAACCTAACACACCAATTTTCGTGGGAGCAACAACTCCGGCACTCTGCAACGACAATGCCTGCATCATGAAACGATTTTGATAGGCAATACCGAAAGCGATAGTTTTTTGTGAAGCAATTCCGGCCGGATTATTATGAATCGACCAAAAATCACTTAATGCGACAGATGCATTGCCCATACCTGCTGTCCGGCCACCAACAGGCCCTGTTCCTTCCACGGCTACTAAATTGCTTGAAAATAAAAATGTTAGGAGTAGTAAACCGTATAATCTTATTCTAAATGCCATATTTAAGTAGATTTTTGATTGGCTATTTATTGCGTCACGAATTTAGGCTATTTTTGAAAAAATTTATAGACTATGCTTAAAATTATTCCATTTTTACTTGAATTGGCCGAAAATAACAATAAAAATTGGTTTGATGAGCATCGTGATGAATATCAGGAAGCACGGCTTGAAGTGCTCGATTTGGTCGAAAAGCTTTTAAAGCAACTTAGTTATACAACACCTTGGGTAACAACTATTAAGCCATCAAGCTGTTTATTTAGGATAAATCGTGACATTCGTTTCTCGAAAAATAAAGAGCCTTATAAAACTCATACAGGAATCTTTATCGCACCAGGTGGAAGGAGCAGCGGAAATCCTGGCTTTTATCTTCATATTGAGCCTTCGAATAGTTTTATTGGTGGCGGGCTGTACGCTCCTGACCCAAAAGTGTTACAGGCAATACGTCAGGAGATTTATTTTAATGCTGCTGAGTTTAAGCAAATTGTTTTAGACAAAGTCTTTAATCAGACTTTTGGTGATTTAATGGATGAGCGGCTAAAACGACCTCCCAAGGGATTTCCGGCCGATTTTCCGGATATTGAATGGCTTAAATACAAGCATTATGTTGTTTCGCATACAATCGACGATTCATTTTTGGAATTTGATAAATTATTGAAAACAAGTATGGATACCTTTTTAAAGATGCTTCCTTTCATTGCATTTTTGAATCAGGCCATACAAAACTCCCAGGAGACATTACCATAAACTGGAAAGAACTGACCTTAGACTGATTTATCTGTGAAACGATTCACAGTTAAGAATACTTTTGAAGTCTCATAATTGGTTGGTTGTTTTATTAGTTCGAACTTAATGTCCTTGAGGTTTGATTTTCGGTCGCCCAAAACCGAATTCCTCCTCAAGGACATTTTTATTGTGCTTTCGTGTTCGAAAATGGTCATTTGAGATTGTTATTTGTTAATCGCAAAAAATCAGCTTTTTAGCCAGGAGTAGTATGATTATTTTAAGCATTGAAACCACTTTCTTGCTGGATTATACCAGAAACTTATTTTCACTGTTAATGAAATAACAAAAAAATGTATTTTTGAAGTCTAATTGGTTGGTTGTTTTATTAGTTCGAACAAGATGCCCTTGAGGTTTGAATTGTTTTTGTTGTTTTTTACAATTCATTTATGCCTCAAGGGCATTCCTTTTTTATAACATTCATATTTTTTGATAAGGGCAGTATTCCCGTAGTCTTTTTGGACTTCACCGATAACTTTTCAATAAAATTGGGGTAATGAGTAATCAGATACATTTGTCGTCAAATTGGTTGGTTGTTTTATTAGTTCGAACTACATGCCCTTGAGATGCAAGTTGATTTTGTTGTTTATCAACTTCCCCGCACCTCAAGGGCATTCCCTTTTTTTGTGGGTTTCATAAAGTATTACGTATCCAACTGAAGTTTCGTTTGGATGACTTGCACCTGGCGTTGCAGTTGCTTCACAGTTTCGGCCAGCGGTTCGCGTTCGCGATTGGTCTCGGGCATTTCGGAGCTGATATAATGGACAAATTTCCACACCTCTCTTATTTCATTTGCCTGAAGTTCGTAGGGTTCATACAATGGGTTGAGTGAGCTGAGCAGGAGTTTCCCTTCTTCTTTTAATCTGTTTTCAACAATCTTAAATACCACACCTTCTTCTCGGGTAAGGATGATATAGGGTTGATGGCTGCGGATAAATTGCCAGTCAATCACGTATTCTCCAGTAACGTATGACTTATCCGGGATGGGCAGCATCGAATCGCCACTGATTTGAAAGGTGCGGTATTTCTTGCTTTTTGAAAGAAAGGGCAGATGAAAAGCCGGTAACACCTTAATGAATTCCGGGTCAGCAAAGCCTGTTCCATAGCCGGCTTTGGCTTTTTCGGTCACTAACTCAATGTTTTCGTTGTTATTTTGATCTACTGTAGTGCTCAACACCCTGAGTTTACTGCCTTTGATGTAAATATCAAAGCCACGTTCCAATTGTTGTAACTCGTATTGACTCAGCTTTGTAAGATCGATTTTTATTAAGGTGTCCACGGCTACTTTAAAATATTCCGAAAAAGCCATCAAAGCTTCCATGCCTGGCTGGGCTACCTTGTTTTCATAGCCACTTAAAGTGGATCGTTTCATGTCGAGTGCCAAAGCTACATCATCTTGTGTGCGGCCACGCCTTTTGCGTAAAAACTTAATGTTGGAATGAAAAAACATAACTACAATTTTTATCAGGTAAAATATCTTGATTTCTCAGCTCGACTTCCAGCGTATCCCGATTTAATTCACAAATTATTTTCCAGAAAACTTGCATTTGCATCATGGAAATGTTTAAATTGACGTCATAAAAATGATTAAAAACACGTCAAATATACGTTAATAATCTGTTTTGTCAAGCATTTAAACAAAAAAATCCTAAAATGTATCTGAATAACCATAGTTATTACAGTTTGCGTTATGGCACCTTGTCGGTTGAAGCATTGGTTGGACTGGCCAAAAGTTTTGGTATTCAGGCGTTGGCACTTACTGATATCAATAATACGATGGGCATGGTCGATTTTGTTCGCGAATGCCGGCGACAGGGAATAAAACCTATTGCTGGCGTTGAGTTTCGTAACGAAGATCAGTTGCTTTATGTGGGGATTGCCAGGAGCAATAAGGGCTTCAGAGAGCTGAATGAGCTATTGACAAAACATAATCTGGACGGTAGTCCCTATCCGGAAGCGGCTCCTGTATTTGAGGATGTTTTTGTGATTTACCCGGCCGGAAGCCGTAAAATTGGTCAGCTCAAGGAGCATGAGTTTTTAGGTGTCAGGCTTTCGCTGGTTGCTAAGTTGTTGAATTCCAATTTACGCTTTAAACAGGATAAATTGGTGTTGATGCAGCCGGTAACGTTTCGCGATGAAGCCGATCGCTATATCCATCAAAATTTGTGTGCCATTGCGCATAACGAATTGCTTAGCCGGATGGAGCCTGCTGTTTTTGCTGCTGTGGATGAGTTTATGCTGCCCCCCGAGCGATTGCGTGCCGCTTTTGTGCTTTATCCGGACTTGCTCAAAACCACGGAATGGCTGGTGCAGGAATGTGAGCTGGATTTTGATTTTTCGACTATAAAAAATAAAAAGACTTTTACCGGTAATGCTGCGGATGATCGCGATTTGTTGCATAAGCTGGCTTACGATGGTTTGCATTATCGCTATGGTTCTGATGATGAGCGTGCACGACGCAGGGTGGAGGAGGAGCTCACTATTATTGATAAGTTGGGTTTTTCGGCTTATTTTCTGATCACCTGGGATGTGATCCGCTATTCGATGTCGCGTGGATTTTATCATGTGGGGCGTGGCAGCGGTGCCAACAGCGTGGTGGCCTATTGCCTGCGCATCACCGATGTAGATCCGATAGAGCTTGATTTATATTTTGAACGCTTCCTGAATCCTAAGCGTAGCAGTCCGCCCGATTTTGATATTGACTATTCCTGGAAAGAACGTGATGAAGTGATCGATTACATCTTTAAGCGCTACGGCAAT
>JAQVGO010000034.1:14849-24173 GCA_028696715.1 Bacteroidales bacterium | reverse complement strand
TGTGCCTGAGCCAGATCCACCACATGAATATAATCGCGAATCGCAGTTCCGTCGGGGGTGTTGTAATCTTCCCCAAAAACGGACAGCTGCTGACGAATTCCTATCGCCGTTTGCGTAATAAACGGCACCAGATTGTTAGGTACGCCAAGCGGAAGCTCACCGATTTTTGCTGTTTCGTGCGCCCCAATGGGATTGAAATAACGCAGCGCTATTGCATTTACTTTATTGGAATTGATGGTATCCTGGATAATTTCCTCAGAAATTTGTTTGGTATTGCCATAAGGTGATTCTGCCTTTTTGATCGGTGCTTTTTCTGAAACTGGCAGTTCATCAGGCTGACCATAAACCGTGCAAGAAGACGAAAAAACAAGGTTAGGCACACCGCTTGCAATCATGCTTTCGAGGATATTCATCAGCGAGACCAGATTATTTCGGTAATACATCAAAGGTTTTTCTACAGATTCGCCAACGGCTTTAAAAGCCGCAAAGTGAATGACCCCTTTCAAATCGTAATGTCGCCTGAAAAACTCCGTTGTTTTTTGTTGGTCAGACAAATCAAACTGCTCAAAATGAGGTCTTTTTCCGGAAATTTCAGCGATAGCATCTACCACCCATTCCTGAGAGTTTGAGAGATTATCCACAATTACAACTTCAAAACCCTCCTTTTGCAACTCCACAACCGTATGAGAACCAATATAACCCGTTCCTCCCGTTACTAATATTTTCATACTCTGCTATTTATATGTTTACTTTTCGATAAGTTTCTGCACACGATTATTTTCGAGCTGGTATTTTTCGCCGCTTTCAGGACATATGGCGATGCCATTATCATCAAACTTCAGGCGATGGCCATATTCGCTCATCCAGCCCACATGACGCGCCGGATTGCCTACTACCAAGGCATAGGCAGGAACTTCTTTGGTCACTACGGCTCCGGCACCAATAAAGGCAAATTCACCAATATCATTACCACAAACAATAGTAGCGTTAGCACCGATTGAAGCTCCGCGACCCACGATGGTTTTGGCATATTCTGCTTTGCGATTCACGGCACTTCGGGGATTAATCACATTGGTAAAAACCATCGAAGGGCCAAGAAAAACATCGTCCTCGCAAATCACTCCGGTGTAAATAGATACATTATTCTGAACTTTAACATTGCGACCCAGCACAACTCCTGGCGACACCACCACATTTTGTCCGAAATTACAGTTCTCACCAACCTTGCAGCCCGACATAATGTGCGTAAAATGCCAAATTTTTGTTCCCTTTCCAATCTCACAGCCATCATCGATTACAGCTGTTTCGTGGGCAAAATAATCATTGGTTGTTGTCATATGAAATAACTAAAAATTAATAAAATAAAGTGTTGGATTTAAGGGCTGCAAGATACAAGGAATATTAGATAATTGTGATACTTTAAGCCGAAAATCTTTAAATTTACCACCATTAAGGCAAAGTTTTGACAGCAACACAATTTTACATTTTCGCCCGTTGAAATCCAGGGATAAACTTATGAAAAAGCTAGTCTCCTTTCATTCTTATAAATCAATTAATACTCTGATTTTCTGCTATTCAGAGCTCATGCTTTTGTTGATGATTTTTTTTATTTCAGGTTTTTTTTCCGGCTCAATTGCCCAAAGCTATTACAAAGTAAATCATTTTAGTCCGGAGATGTATCAGGCTGGTAACCAAAACTGGGACATGAGTTTGGATGAGGAAGGAACTGTATTTCTGGCCAATAATAAAGGTTTGTTGGTATTAGATGGTACCGAAACAAAACTATTTGAAACCCCTTCCAAAACTATTGTGAGATCAGTTTTTTCTCATGATAAACGTGTTTTCACCGGTAGTTTTGAAGAATTTGGATTCTGGGAAAAAGATGAGACTGGAGTTTTTTCGTATTCCAGTTTAAGCGAAAATATTGATAAAGAAACACTTAAAAATCAAGAGTTTTGGAAGATAACACACCATGAAGGGAAAATTTATTTCCAAAGCTTTGGCGCATTATTTTACCTCGAAAATAATGAACTCAGGCAGCTGGAAATTCCCGGATCAATTTTGTTTTTATTGGATAGTGGAGAACGGCTTTTCGTTCAGGAAATTGGAGGTTTGTTATACGAAATTATTCAGAATGAGTTCATTCCTCTGAAAAACAGCGAACAATTTAGTTCAACGGAAGTGAAAACGGCAATAGCAATATCCTCGCGGAAGATTCTTTTTGGAACCAGCTCTCAGGGTTTGTTTGTTTTGGAAGAAAACAATTTTAAACCCTTTGCAAACGAAGCTCAGGAAGCTCTTAAAACCAGCATCTTAAATAATGGACTAAAAATTGGCAACCGACTAATTTTTGGAACAATATTGCAAGGGCTCTATATTCTGAGAACAGATGGGACACTGGAAAATCATTTAAATAGTTCTAACCATTTGCAAAACAACACCATTTTGTCATTGATAAGTGATAATGACAACAATCTTTGGGCTGGACTTGATAAAGGATTTGACTTTATTTGGTTTGGCTCACCATTCGAAAATTACCATGAGCCAGATGTTGACATAGGCTCAGTTTATGCAGCAGTTTTGCATAAATCAAAATTGTATATCGGTACTAATCAAGGGATTTACAAGTTTAACCTGGATAAATCCGGGACTTTTATCAATCCTGTTTTCATCCCCAAAAGCCAGGGACAAGTTTGGTTTATCCACGAAATTGATGGGCAACTTTATTGTGGCTTAAACGAAGGAACCTATTTAATCAAAGAAAACCAACTCATTGAAGTAAGCGACATCAATGGCGGCTATAACCTGGAACCCTATCAGCAATTTCAAGAGATACGATTGCAAAGCACTTATAATGAAATTGTTGTATTTGACAAAGCAAAAGGCTATTGGTCAAAAAAAAATGTTTTGGAAGGCGTGAATGCACCACAACGGTTTTTGGCTTCAGATCATCTGGGAAATTTACTGCTGGGTCACACCATAAAAGGTCTTTATTTATTAAAACCTAATTCACGCTTTGATAGTGTATTAAGCTACTCACAACTAAACGAAAACAACGGTTTGAACTTCACCTCAAACAGGCTTTTTATTGTTGACAACCGTATTTTGATACCTTCGGGCGATTCCATTTTTCAATGGGATGCCATGAACGAAAAAATTATCCCCTACACCGCATTAAATCAACAACTGGGCAGTTTTGCAGCAGCCAAAAATATACTTAACGCTGGCCACTACAAATATTGGCTTATAAAAGATACTGAAATTGGACTGTTTGAAATTCGTTTCGGAACTTCAAAGTTGCTCTACAGAATCTTACCCGACCTTTATGATTTGAACCTGATAGAGGATTATGAACAAATTATTCCGCTCAACGACAGTTTACATGTTTTTTGCCTCGAAGATGGCTTTTCCATCCTTAACATCAATCGACTGAACAGACTTAAAGAAACACTTTCTCCACCCTTTGTAAAATCAATCTCTTTCACAAATATCTCAAACAAAACAGAATCATTTTCACCTAAAGGTAAAGTGCTTAAGATCAAAAATGCATTCAATACTTTTGAAGTAACCTTCTCAAATGCTGATCCGGTTGGTCGTAAAAAATATTTCCAATACCGCTTGATCGGTCTGGAAAAAAGCTGGAGTGAATGGACTGACCAAAGCAAAGTTCAATACTCGAGACTCCCATCAGGAAATTACAGATTTGAAGTTAGAACTTTAAGCTCAAAAGGAATTATTACGCCCGCCACTAGTGTTATCTTTGAGATTAAACGCCCATGGTTTTTATCCACTTTTGCCATTAGTTTGGATATCCTGCTCATTATTAGCCTGATAATTCTGCTGCGAATTACTTATAGAAGACGAAAATGGAAACTTCAGGAAAAGATTTTAAAAGAAGAACGCCAAAAACTCATTCAGGAAAAAGAACATGCCGAAGCTGAAATGGTAAAACTTTCCAATGAAAAGCTTCAATCTGAGATTTCTAATAAAAATATGGAGTTAGCCAAAAACACCATGTTGATGATTCAGAAAAACGAGTTACTAATTGGAATAAAAGACGAACTCGATGCCCTAAAAAATGAACTTGGCTATCGCTTGCCGAATAAATACTATGTTTCGCTTGCCCGACAAATCGACAAAGGCTTAAACAGCGAAAATGACTGGGAAATGTTCGAACATCTTTTTGATCAGGCACACGAAAATTTCTTTAAACGTCTTAAAACCAGCTTCCCTGATCTTACATCCAGCGATCTCAGATTATGTGCCTATTTAAGGTTAAATCTCTCAAGTAAGGAAATAGCACCTTTATTGAATATTTCTGTTCGGGGAGTGGAAGAAAAACGCTACCGAATCAGGAAACGTTTGGGACTTTCTTCTGATCAAAGCTTATCAGATTTCATTGTGAGGTTTTAATAAAATGCCTCTAGCACATACCTCAAACCTCAATTTTAAGCATAAAAACAAGAATTTTTAAGCTTTATCACCCAGGTTTGCTCAAGATATCACTCCAGAGTTTTAAACTTATTGTAAAATTCAATCGATTATTATAATCTGTTTTACAATAGTTTATATACTTTTTATATAATTTGATGAGGTGATGAAGTGGTGACAAAATCAAACAAATTTATGCCGAAGTAGTCAAGTTGATGTAAATTCCTCGCAATCGTTTGCGCTCGGTTGTAACTTTATAAAAAAATTTAAGCGCAGTGCGAAACAATTTTAAAGAGAAAAGTAAAGGATGTTCACAATTACCATTAGTCATCATGCTAATGGCTAGTATATTTCTAGTGAACAGTTCATTCAATTTTATTGGATCTTCAGAAAGTTCAAACAAGCCCAAACCTGAATTCAGCTTAACAAAAGAAGCCTTTATAACTGATCTTAAAATACGCACTTTCAATTATTTCTGGCAGGTTGTGGATTCTGCAACCTGGCAATCAGACGATCGCTATCCCACAAAACATTTTACCAGCATTGCCGCTACCGGTTTTGCACTTCCTGCGTACATAATAGGTGTGGAAAATGGATACATCCGCAGAAGCCTTGCTGCTAAAAGAGTATTAAATACACTTCAATGGTTAAAAAATGCTCCTCAAGGTTATGAAAAAGAAGGATTCAGTGGGCATCACGGATTTTACTATCACTTTTTGAATTACGGAACCGGAACACGTTTCAAAGATGTTGAATTGTCGTCGATTGACACCGGGCTTTTAATGGCTGGCATTCTAACCGTGATGAGCTACTTTGACGAAAATGAACCCATTGAAAAAGAAATCAGAACACTTTCGGATGAGCTTTACCGAAGGGTAAACTGGAATTGGATGATGGATGACAAACAGACCATGAGCATGGGTTGGAAACCGGAATCGGGTTTTATTAAAGCACAATGGAAAGGCTATAATGAAGCTATGATTTTGCTTATCATGGCCATGGGATCGCCTACTTATCCCATTTCTGAAAACTCATGGGATGTTTGGACGTCAACATATTTGTGGGAAGACTTTGAAGGCTATGAGCATGTTAACTTTGGCCCGCTGTTTGGACATCAGTATTCACACGCATTCATTGATTTTAGAGGGATACAGGATGATTATATGCGCGAGAAAAATATTGATTACTTCGAAAACAGTCGCCGTGCTACCTTGAGTAATCGCGCATACTGCATTCGTAACCCTTTGAATTTTAATGGATACAGCGAAAATATCTGGGGACTCACAGCCAGCGATGGTCCGGGACTAGGCTGGAAAAAATGGAATACCGACAGTGTCGATTTCAAATCATACAATGCCAGAGGAGTAGCTGCAGATTACAATCAGGACGACGGCACTATTGCTCCCACAGCAGCTGGAGGATCGATTCCCTTTGCGCCGAAGGAAGCAACAGACGCACTATTCGAAATGTATCAAAAATATGGATCTGATCTCTACCGTAAATATGGCTTTGCTGATGCTTTTAATCTGAGTGTAAGCGAAGCAGGCTGGTTTGCACCTGATTATATTGGAATTGATCAGGGTGCGCTCTTGATCCAACTTGAAAACCATCAAAGCGAATTGATCTGGAATATTTTAAAGAAAAATCCATACATCATCATAGGCCTACAAAAAGCAGGCTTTAATGGTGGATGGCTCGACGAAATTAAACAACCTTGACAACTTATAATCAAACTTTTATGAATAAATATCTACGCTTATTGAAACCAATCTTACTTAGCATCGGGATGCTAGTAGCAGGCACGAGTTTGTTTGCACAACAAATCGTAAGTGGTGTAGTCACAGGCAGCGATACCAAAGAAACGCTTCCGGGGGTTAATATTGTTGTCAAAGGCACCACCAAAGGAGTGATTACAGACCTTGACGGCAATTACACCATTGAGCTTCAAGCTGATGAAAAAGTGCTTCAATTTTCTTACACGGGTTACGAAACCTCAGAAATTGAAGTAGCCGGCAGGAATATCATCAATGTTGAATTGAAAGTAAGCAGCGAATTACTCGATGAAATTGTAGTAATCGGTTATGGAACAGTGAGAAAAAGCGACCTCACAGGTGCTGTAAGTTCAATCAAATCAGAAGAAATAAGCAAAATTACCAGTATCAACCCTGAACAATCCCTGCAGGGAAAAGTAACTGGTGTGCAAGTCAGCAGCAACTCAGGCGCTCCGGGTTCAGGCGTTACAGTGCGCGTTCGCGGAATTGGTACAATCAACAACTCCTCACCTATTTATGTGGTTGATGGCATGATTCTGGATGATATTTCTTTCCTCAATTCAGCAGATATCCTTTCGATGGAAGTACTCAAAGACGCTTCTGCCACAGCAATTTACGGTTCGAGAGGAGCCAACGGGGTTATTTTAGTTCAAACAAAAACCGCTGAACAACAACAAACAAAGACCCAATTTAATTTCAGCGCCGAATATGGCATTCAGCAGCTTGCAGAAAAAATCGACCTGCTTGATGGTAGACAGTTTGCAATTATCTCCAATGAAATCAGGCCAGGCTCCTACAACAATGTAGATGCTGTGCCAAATACTGATTGGCAAGATCTTATTTTCCGTACAGCCCCAATGCAAAATATTCAGCTCTCTATTTCAGGAGCAACCGAAAAATCAAATTATTACATTGGTTTAGGTGCATACAATCAAGATGGGATTATTCCGCAAAGTTTTTATCAGCGTTTGAGTATTAAACTCAATAATGCCTATTATGTAAATGATCGCGTTAAAATTGGGAATAATTTTACCATAACACCTTTCAAACAGCGCAACGCACCAAACGTAACCTATCAGGTTTACAGGGCACAACCCGTTTTGGAACCCTATTATGATGACGGAAGTTTTGGTGTGGTTTACAATGTTGGAAATCCGCTGGCCGATCTGGCTTATTCCAACGATTATCGCTCAGGCGTCAGAGGTGTTGGAAATCTTTTTGCCGAAGCAACAATTGCAAAAGATTTCGTATTCCGCTCTAGTTATGGGATCGATGCTTCCTTTAACAAGGCCGAACGCTTCACACCCGCTTACACCATTTATAATCCTGACGGAACAGCTTCACAACAGCAAAACCTCTACAGCGATTTAGCAAAAAGTTCGGGTGACAATTTCAGTTGGCTTTGGGAAAATACCCTCACCTACAACAAGCAATTTAACGAACACGCTATCAATGCAGTTGCGGGTTATACCATGCAAAAAATCCGCTCAGAATCTCTCGGCATTTCCGGACAAAATCTCATCCGCGATGGCGAAGATTTTTGGTACATCGAACCACCATATGTAATTGATGAAAGCAACAATATCAATATGTTACAAAGTATTTTCAATGGTGTGGATGCCAATCAATACTACAATATGATTTCGTATCTATTCCGTGCCAACTATACCTACGACAACAGGTATATTGCCACGGTAACCTTTCGGCGTGACGGATCTTCCAAATTCAGTACCGAAAACCGCTATGGTAATTTCCCCTCGTTTGCGCTGGGTTGGAATTTGATCAACGAAGATTTTATGCAAGATATGGGGCAACTTTCCAACCTGAAAGTGCGTGCCAGCTGGGGTAAAATTGGTAATGACAAAATCAGCTATTTCGACCGCTTTGCCCGCGTACAATCCGATTTATTTGCCATTTTTGGAAATCCGGATGCGCCATTTCCGGCAGCAACATATATCAAAACAGGAAATCCTGATTTGAAATGGGAAACAACTTCCCAAACAGATATCGGGCTTGAAGTCGGCTTTTTCAACAACCGACTCACCGGTGAATTTGACTATTACAACCGGCAAACAGATGATATTTTGGTTGAATTATCCACTCCCGGACATCTTGGCAACGGCCAGGGTGTGAGAGTGAGATATAATGCAGCATCTGTGCTAAACCGCGGTTTTGAATTTAACCTGCAATGGCGCGAAAAAGTTGGAGATTTCAGTTACAGCATTGGGCTTTTGGGAACTACGATCCACAACGAAGTACTCAATATTGGAGGGAATAGCGGCGTAGATTCTGTACTTGTGAGCGGATATTTGGGAAATGGTATTCCTGTAACCCTTACCAGCGTTGGAAAGCCTGTAGGTGCGTTTTATGGTTATGTAACCGATGGTATCTTCCAAACTCAGGCCGAGCTCGATGCCTATCCGCATATGTCACAAGCTGGTGTGGGCGATTTGCGTTTTGTTGATATTAATGACGATGGCCGCCTCGACGGAAATGATCGTACTTATATCGGTTCTCCAGTGCCGGATTTCATTTTTGGTTTAAATATAAACCTGGCTTACAAAAGCTTCGATTTTTCACTTGATATTCAAGGTCAAACCGGCAATAAAATTTTCAATGGAAAAGATGTAGTGCGTCCTGATCCCTATAATTTTGAAGCACGCGTTTGGGATCGCTGGACAGGTGCCGGCACCAGCAACGAAGAACCAAGGCCTTCATTTGGAGGATATAATTATACTCCATCAGACAAATTTATCTTCGATGGTTCCTTTATCCGTCTGAGAAATGTGATTTTGGGATATACCCTACCAGAAAGAATTTCACAGCGTTTAGCCATTTCGAATATCAGGCTCTATGTAAAAGCCACCAATGTTTTAACGCTCACAAAATATACCGGTTATTCCCCTGAAATAGGCAGTTACGATGTGCTTTCAAACAACATCGACAACGGAATTTACCCCATTTCGGCTGTTTATGCATTTGGCATTAATGTTTCATTCTAAAAGATCCGACTCATGAAAAGCAATTCATTAATAATCATACTGATCATCACACTGTTAGGCTTTAGTTCCTGCGAAAAATTCCTGGATGTAAACCCACAGGGCGAGCTAACACAAGAAGC
>JAQVGO010000034.1:0-14749 GCA_028696715.1 Bacteroidales bacterium | reverse complement strand
CCAACACTTGAACTTAGATACTCTTTTGAAGCAGGCGATCCCCGAAAAGACCTCACCATAATCGACCTTGGAGAAGAAATTGACGGCATTTTAATTCAAGGCGACGGAACTACACCCGACGAAACCTATGATGAAGATGGCAACCTGATCGAAATAGAATGCTACAATCAGAAAGTATGGATACCTGGAACAAGCACCGATTCTCAATTTGGCCATAATCGCAGATTGATTCGCTTTGCTGATGTTTTGCTTATGGCCGCCGAAGCGTTGAATGAAAATGGCAAATCAGGCGAAGCGCTTATCCACCTGAACAGGGTAAGAGCCAGAGCCCGTCATGGGAATCCAGATATTCTACCTGATATCAATGAAACAAATCAAACTGCCCTGCGCGAAATCATCCTGAATGAACGGCGCCACGAACTGGCACTCGAAGGACATCGTTTCTGGGATTTGGTTCGTACTGGCTATGCACCGCAATTCCTGGGGCCGCGCGGATTTGTCAGTGGCAAACATGAACTTCTGCCTATTCCTCAAAACGAAATAGATATTTCTCAAGGCGTTTTAACGCAAAATCCAAATTGGCCTTAATTATCTAACACTTAAATTTTTATTATTATGAAACAATTTACCATTTTAGTTTTAGCCGTGCTTATGAGCACTGCTTATGTGCAAGCTCAAATGATCGAGGATTTTGAGCATATCCCACTAAACCTAATGCTTGGTGGCGATGACGATAACAGTACAATGACGATTGTGCCAACACCAGAAGGCACTTCAAACCCAAGCTCGCATGTTGTTAAGTATCATCGCAGCATGAATGGCGTGCCATGGGGCGGTTTTTGGTCGGCATTACCCGAACCACTCGACCTGACAGAGAATAAATACGTGCATGTTAGGGTGATGAAAACCCGCATCAGCCCATTGAAGTTTAAAGTTGAAGGTGGACCAAGCGGCAACCTTGAAATCGCCAGCATGAACCCACAAACAGTTGTAAATGAATGGGAAGATATCGTATTTGACTTCTCCGAAAAAACTGGATTATGGAATGTGATTGCCTTTATGCCTGATTTTGAGGATCCGCTTACATTAACTGAAGATATCGAAATTTATTTCGATTACATTATGGTCAACAATGATCCCACTCCCGGCAGCGATGCAGTGTATGTGATCGAAGATTTTGATCATATCCCGCTCAATCTAATGCTTGGCGGCGACGACGACAACAGCAGCATGGAAGTTGTTGCCAATCCTGATCCGGATGACATAAATCCAAGTGCTAATGTGGTTAAGTTTCATCGCAGCATGAATGGCGTGCCATGGGGCGGTTTTTGGTCAGCATTGCCAGAACAGGCAGACCTTACTGAAAACAAATACGTTTATGTTAAAGTTTGGAAACCCAGAGTAAGTCCTATCAAATTCAAAATGGAAGGCGGCCCTTCGGCAAACCTCGAAATCTTTAGCATGAATCCACAGGAAGTTACAAGCGGCTGGGAAGAAATCGTATTTGATTTTACTGAACTCACAGGCCTTTGGAATGTAATCGCCTTTATGCCCGATTTTGAAGATCCGCTTACGCTTACCGAAGATATCGACATCTACTTTGATGATATTCGATTGATGCATGATCCATTGACTTTTACTTCAGAAATAAACGCCTCATCAAGCCTTAAAGTATTTCCAAATCCTGCCCAGGATATCGTAAATATTAAGGTGGATGAACCCATCAACAACATTGCTGTTTATGATTTGAGTGGCAAATTAATGCTTCAGGAAAATAGAACAGGAAATGAAGCAACAATCGATATTGCACACTTAAGCAGAGGCATTTACATACTGAGAGTGAATACATTAAACAATTCTTATACACATAAAATTAATCATTAACCTTAACAAATTTTACTATGAAAAAACAGTTTTTATTAGTTTTCCTTTTATTACTCACTTCGGCAGCAGTAGTGCTGACGGGCTGTAAAAAGGATGAAGATCCGGTTGATCTGGCGCTAACAGGATTAACTGCTGGCGACATCGATTTGAATGGTGCTACTTCACCTTCGAACGTACCTATTGACCCCAGCTTTACAGCCACTTTCAA
Source organism: Bacteroidales bacterium (assembly GCA_028696715.1). Lineage (GTDB taxonomy): Bacteria > Bacteroidota > Bacteroidia > Bacteroidales > F082 > UBA5536. The sequence goes on along the minus strand of JAQVGO010000034.1, from coordinate 12,657 downwards.
TACCGATATTGATGCTGCTACGGCAACAGCAACAAATATTACCCTTACACAGGATTACGACAATGCAAATATTCCTGTAACAATAAGTGTAAATGCAAATACTATTACAATTACGCCCCAAAATACACTGGGCAATGGAACGCTCTACAAACTCGAACTTTCTGGTGGTATCCTTTCAACAGATGCAAAACCACTGACTGCTTTGAGCAGGACGTTTACAACTGTTGGCACTTTCTCTCCCGCCGGAATTGTTGCGCACTGGACTTTTGAAGACAATGCCAATGATGTTGTTGGCAACTACAATCCAAATGCAAATGGCGTTGTTGATATTGCTTACAATGCAAGTCGTAATGCCGAAGCTGGAAAGGCCGCAACTTTCAATGGCACAACAAGTATCATCGAAATTCCAAATGGTGATCAGCTGATCAACACCCATGATTTCACTATTAGCTTCTGGGTTAAAACAAATTCTGCTGATATCACACACGGACATTTTGTAATGGGGCTGGGTGCTTTCTACGGTATGCAATTTGAAATCTTTGGTGGTTATGACGGAGCTAAATTCGCCTTCCAGTACGAAATGGAAGATGGCACCACAGCTGCTGAAGACATGTGGTTTCCATCCGAAGCAACAGATGCCTCCAATGGTGGCTGGCAAGGATGGGATTTCGCCAAAAGTATTTCTGTGGATGATATGATGGCTCTGCTCAAAGACAATTGGCTGCATGTAACCTATGTGTACGATGCTGCTGCCAAAAAAGGCACGCTCTTCTACAATGGCGAAAAAATGAAAAGTTTTGACTTTAATTTATGGCCCGAAGAAGATATCAAACGTACCGCTGTTGGCTTGAAATATGCCGGACAAGAACCTGATGTGGTAAACGAACTCGCGTTCGGATTTATACATTCACGTGCTGGCACCATGTGGGATAGCGAGCCATGGGGCGGATATGACTTCCCTGATGCCAACCATTTTAAAGGTCAGCTGGATGATATCAAAATCTTCCATAAAGTTGTAACTGCAACAGAGGTTAGCCTGATGTACGAATCAGAAAAACCTTAAGATTAGTTTTTGATTAGTGAGTGATTGCTGCCTTTGAAGGTATTATCCGGAAGGCCAGAAGAGAAAGCACCTTCAAAGGCAGCATTTTTTAAAAAATACCCCAAATTATGCTTTTTCAGGCGAGGTTACTAGCTGCATTTCTGATTTTACTTTTGTTTGTTGGTTGCAAAAAAAACGAAGACAAACCTGAAAACCCTATTCTTTTTCAATTAATTGAAGTGAAAGCAAATGATCAAATCATTCGTGCTGAATCATCAAATAAAGAGGTGGCTATAAACAGTAAGTTTTACTTGAAGTTTGGTTCACCAATCGATAGCACTACAGTTAGTAATGCAATAAAACTAACAGAAAACGAAACTAACACCTCCTGTTCGTATTCCTTCCTGCTCGAAAACAATAAAACAACTTTAGTATTAAAACCTGATACCTTGCTGCAATGGAGTTCTGATTATACGCTTCAGATAAGCGATCAGCTCAAAAGCACCTCCAATGAAGTTTTCCCTGGTGTAAGTCTGCAATTCAAAACAGAGCAAGGAAAATTAATCCTGCTTTCTGCTCAACTTTACAGCCAATCGTTACTTGATTCGCAAAAAATTAAAAACATCCCCTACGACAGCCTTCATATTGAATTAACTTTTAATGAAGCTGTTGACGTACAAAATATTACCGATAACATCAAAACCATTCCTCCGCATCCACTTCAGTTTGAATTTGCGGAGAATAACACAAAAATTATAGTCAGCACCACAACAGAGCTGGATTATTACCAACAATATATTTTCGTAATTACTGCTTCGCTCAATTCAGCCACAGGCTTTGATTTTGAAGGGTTTAACAAGCATTTCACTACCGGCCTCAATCCCGCAATAAAAAAGCCTGTTATCTCTGACGAGGAACTGCTAGACTTAGTACAGGAAAAAACCTTTCGCTATTTTTGGGATCATGCCCATCCTGTGAGTGGATTAGCCCGCGAAAGGCTAAATTCAGGCGAAACAGTTACAATCGGCGGAAGTGGATTTGGGATTATGGCTATACTGACAGGAATTGAAAGAGGCTTTATCAGCCGAACGGAAGGTATTGAACGACTCACAACCATCACAAATTTCCTTGCCGAAGCTGACCGGTTTCATGGCGCGTGGCCTCATTGGATGAATGGCACAACCGGACGTGTTATCGCCTTCAGCGCCAATGATGACGGGGGCGATCTGGTTGAAACCTCTTTTATGGCAGCCGGATTAATTACAGCGCGACAATACCTAAACCCAGCCAACAACACAGAATTAGCACTGATAAGTAATATCAATGAATTATTAGCCTCCATTGAGTGGAACTGGTACACACGCGATAATCAAAACGTACTTTATTGGCACTGGTCGCCCAACAACGGATGGGCTATCAACATGCCAATCCGGGGATACAACGAAGCGCTGATAACTTACATTATGGCCGCAAGCTCCGGCACCTATCCCATTGATGCAGAAGTTTATCATCAAGGCTGGGCGCAATCAGGTGTAATTGTCAATGGCAATGATTACTTCAATATTAATCTGCCGCTTGGCTTTGCATATGGCGGCCCATTATTTTTTGCTCATTATTCTTTTTTCGGAATGGATCCAAGAGGCTTAAGCGATACTTATGGTGATTATTGGACTCAAAATCAAAACCATACATTGATAAACCGGCAACATTGCATCGAAAATCCTAATAACTATTTGGGATATGGCTCAAATTGCTGGGGCCTAACAGCAAGCGATGAACCAGACGGTTATGGCGTGCACGAACCTATCAGAGATAATGGCACCATCAGTCCAACAGCAGCCTTATCATCAATGCCTTACACTCCGGAATATTCGATGGAAGCATTAAAGCATTTCTATTATATACTCGGAGATAAAAGCTGGGGCGAATACGGTTTTTATGACGCTTTCAATCCCGAAGAAGGCTGGTGGTCTGATGCTTACCTTGCTATCGACCAGGGACCAATCATCATCATGATCGAAAACCACAGAAGCGGATTGATTTGGGATTTATTTATGTCGGCTCCTGAAATACAAGCTGCGCTCAATCAATTAAATTTTTCACAACTAAAAGAGTAAACTACTTAAAATGAATAAGTTTAAGATTTTTCTACCAGTAATCGCTGCACTATTCATCTTTGTTTCGTGCAACACACCTGCCCAAGTAAAAACAGATGAAATTGCTGTGAAAGTTGATTCATTAATCGAATTGATGACCATCGAGGAAAAAATCGGACAGCTCACGCTTTATACCAGCGATATGGATCAAACAGGAGCTTTTATAAGAAAGGAATACGAAAGCGATATCAAGCAAGGAAAGGTTGGGGCAATTTTTAATGCTTATGGCACTGATTATACGCATCGTCTTCAGGAAATGGCCGTAAACAATACACGTTTGCGCATTCCACTGCTGTTTGGTTACGATGTAATTCATGGACATCGAACAATCTTTCCTGTGCCACTAGCAGAAGCCGCAAGCTGGAACTTGGAAGCAATTCAAAATGCTTCCAGAATAGCTGCCGAAGAAGCCGCTGCCGAAGGCTTGCACTGGACATTTGCCCCGATGGCAGATATTGCAAGAGATCCCAGATGGGGTCGCATGGTAGAAGGCGCAGGTGAAGATCCTTTTTTGGGTTCGGTGATTGCCGCAGCAAGGGTTAAAGGCTTTCAAGGTGAGAACCTTACTGATTTGAATACAGTAGCTGCTTGTATCAAACATTTTGCAGCCTACGGCGCTTCACAAGCCGGCCGCGATTATCATGCTGTGGATATGTCCGAAATCATGCTGCGCGAAGTTTACCTGCCTCCCTATAAAGCTGCGGTTGATGCAGGCGCTGTAACAGCCATGACTTCTTTCAACGACCTGAATGGCGTGCCTGCCACATCCAATCATTTTTTACTTACTGAACTGCTTCGAGACGAATGGGGCTTTGATGGTTTTGTGGTTACAGATTATACCTCCATCATGGAACTGCTTTATCATGGTGTAGCCGCCGACACTGCTCATGCAGCCGAATTATCGCTCGAAGCCGGGGTGGATATGGATATGCAATCGGGTTTCTTTCAGCAGTCGTTGGCAAAACTTGTGGCAGAAAAACGCATCTCCGAGGACTTGATCAATCAGGCGGTAAGTCGAATTCTAACGGTAAAATTTGAGTTGGGACTGTTCGACGATCCCTATCGATACAGTGATAAAGAGCGCGAAAAAAATAACATCATGCGCCCTGATCAGCTGGATGCTGCACGTGATATGGCCCGGAAATCAGTTGTGCTGCTGCGAAATGAAGAAAACACTTTACCCATTGACAAAAACATAAAAACCATCGCTGTGATTGGGCCGATGGGAAGCAACCAACGTGATCTGATTGGCAGCTGGTCGGCGGCAGGTGACTGGACAAAAGCGGTGAGTCTGGTAAAAGGACTTGAGGAAAGATTCCCCAACGCAAATATTATTGTTGAAGAAGGCTGTGCCATTGAAGGCAACGACAAATCAGGCTTTAAAAGGGCAGAAAATGCAGCAAAAAAAGCAGACTTTGTAATCCTAGCCCTAGGTGAGGCATATTGGATGTCTGGTGAAGCAGCCAGTCGCTCTGAGATTTCGCTTCCTGGTGCGCAACAAGAACTTGCTGAAATAATTATAAACACAGGAAAGCCTGTTGCAACAATTATTATGAGCGGAAGACCACTTACAATCAACTGGTTAGCAGAAAATAGCCCTGCAATTTTACAAGCTTGGTTTTTGGGCACACAATCTGGCCATGCACTTGCCGATATTATTTCGGGCGATTACAACCCATCAGCGAAACTTCCGGTTACTTTTCCACGCAATGTTGGACAAATCCCAATTTATTACAGCATGAAAAACACCGGACGTCCCTTTGATGCCAATAGCAAATACACCTCCAAATACCTAGACGTTCCAAATGAACCGCTTTATCCGTTTGGCTTTGGGCTGAGTTACACTACTTTTACCTATGATAATCTAAGCGTTTCAAAACCAACTTATGCGATGAATGATTCAATAAAGGTAAGTGTTGAAATCAGTAATACCGGAAAAGTAGCCGGAGAAGAAATCGCACAGCTGTATGTGAAAGATCATGCAGCTTCGATGACAAGACCTGTTCGTGAATTGAAAGCTTTCAAACGCGTATGGCTGGAGGCAGGAGCCACTGCTATAGTGCATTTTAGTTTGCATCCAAATCAAATCGGTTTTTATCTTTCGGAAAAAGAATATGTAACCGAACCCGGAAAATTCAGCATTTTTGTGGGTGGAAATTCCAATGCAAACCTGGAAACAAGCTTTGAATTAAAATAGATCGCTCATGATCAAGTGGTTAATAACATTTTTACTCTCAATTTCTTTCATACCATTCAGCCTTGGACAATCGTGGCAAGCTGCTCATTATATTGCAGAAAATGACAGTCTGCCATTTCGGTTCGTCCAATCAGAACCTCAGCATGCTGATAAGAAGTTGCCACTTTTAATATTCCTTCATGGCTCAGGCGAGCGCGGCAACGACAATATGCTTCAACTGATTCATGGCGGAGATTTATTTTTGAACGCCCTTCAAAAAAAAGAAATTGAAGGAATGATTGTTTTTCCACAATGTCCCAAAGAGGATTATTGGGCAAGTGTTCAACGAGATGTTCATGAAGGCGATTCGCTTTCTTTCACTTTTTCCCCTGACAGCACAGCCACGCCAGCCATGAATCTGCTTTTAGGACTCCTGGATTCACTTAGCCAGTTGCCCAATGTGGATAAAAACCGCATTTATATTGGTGGCCTGTCGATGGGCGGAATGGGCACTTTTGAATTACTAAGCCGACGGCCAGAAATGTTTGCAGCTGCTTTTCCCATTTGCGGAGGCGGCGATCCTGATGCGGTTAAAAACTTTAATCAGGAAACAGCGATCTGGGTTTTTCATGGTGCAAAAGACAGGGTTGTAAAACCTGCTTACAGCCAACGAATGGTAAACAAAATGCGTGAGCATAACATGAAAGTGCGTCATAGCGTTTACCCTGAAACAGGCCACGTTGCCTGGGATAATGCCTTCGCTGAACCTGAATTTCTCAGCTGGATCTTCATGCAACACAAACCTTGATTAGTTGCCGGGAGAAGTTTGCTGAGCCAGACTAATCACCGAAATTCGTTTCTTACCATCCATACGCACTTCAAGGGCTTGATCAAATCTCACATGACGGAAAAATTTCGTCTCCGTAATAAGCGATTGTTTGTCCAACATTTCCCAATTAATAAAACTACCCGATAAGTCAGGTTGAACGGTAAAATAACCCACATTCATCGAAGTGACGTTATGAAAAAAATGAGAGCCTGATGATGCATCAAGCGGGAAATCTTCAAAACTGGTTTCCACGATCACTTTAGCCTGACTGATTTGCGGCCAGTTGACCGGAATACCAATCCATTTATCACGTGTGCCCCATCGGCCTGGCCCGATAAGTACGTATTGTCGTTGAGCAGCTGTCATTATTTCGTTAAGCCGGGTAATCTCAACAGCCATTTCCTCCGTATGTCGCTTATCAAATGCTTCCCTGTTAATGTAAATCACATCGCTCAGATTTCGTATCAATCCATTGCCCATTCCCTTCTCAGAATAAAGCACAATAGAATCTTTTTCAATGCTTTCCATGTCCACCACATAATCATCCGCACTACCCAACAAAGGTTTGATTTGCAGCAAATAAAAGGAGCACCTGCCTTCCCTGTCGCGATTCAGGTCGAGTGCAAACTCTATCTCAATCGCTGTTCCCAAAGCCTCCTTCACCACATCCAGCACCACTTCAAGTGTTTTTGCAAGTGGTGTGTAGTTATACTTAAGAATATTGGCAAAATTGATGATCCGCGGACCTGGCTTGCTGATTCCGGGATAAATAGTATTGTTATCGGCATTGTAAACAGAGGCACAATGACGCAGGGTGCCATGCTTTTCTGCTTCAGAAACATCCAGCATTGCCAGGCCGGCCATATCACCCTGCAAAAGATCAGGCTTGGTGTTTTTAAGGTCAACAGCTAAAAAACTAACCTGCGAATTTTTGAACTGATCCTTAGGAGAATTAATTTCCAGGCCCGGATATTTCGGAGAAAATCGATACGCTTTGTTTCCCTCAACAACATACTTTCCAAGCCCGAGTGCCGTTACGGCAAAACCCTCTTCCGGTTTCATATGTGCAAAAGGATAGTAATTATAAGATTGCGCTACTCCGCTTACATGCGGATAGTAATAATCATCATATTGCCGACCAACGAGTTCCTGAATGACAACAGCCATTTTCTCTTCCTCAATTTTATAGTGAATGGCATTGACATAACCACGCGCCATGTCAGAGTAAACGGATGCAAAAACCAGTTTGATTGCGGTAGTAAGTTGGTCGAGTCTCACATCAATATCCGGATGGTTGTTGGGCAACACATAAGTTTCGAAGATACCGGCAAAAGGCTGGGCCAGGCTATCCTCAAACAGTCCCGAAGACCTAATTGCCAATGGCTTATCTATCTTTTCGAGTAAAACACTCAGACGTTTGATCAGGGTAGGCGTTAACTTACCGGCAACAAAAGCCTGCTTAATTTTGGCATACTCCTTCTCGTGTAAGGCAAACTCATGAAGATTGTTACGCTCCAGAAACAATTGAAACTCCTCTGTGCCAATCACAGAAGTTTTTGGTGTACGGATATTGATATCTGGAATATGCTGACTGAAATCATAGTTATGTATCAAGGTGTTGATAAAAGCCAGCCCTCTGCCTTTGCCGCCCAGTGAACCATCGGACAGACTTACGATATTTTTTTCATCAAGCAGGGCATGTTCTTCAAAAGGTATTATTTTTCCTACATTTTGTTCATTTCTGAATTGCTGAATCATTGTTATCAATTCATTTCTAAGCTCTTCGGCATCAGCATAGTCCGAAACCCTTTTTGGATTAATGATTTTGGCAACACGTATCTCACCACGCGCCATCAACCACAATGAAAAATGATTCCGTTGGGCATGAAAAAGCAAGGATTCGGCCGGGATAGTTTTCAGCTGCATTTCAAACTCTTTCAAAGAGCGTGCCTGGGCGATTTGCTTGCCAAACCGGTTGCGATAGATAAAATTACCAAAACCCAGGTAGTGTGTGATGAAACTTTGAAAATCCTGCGAGAGGGTTTCGCTGTTTTTATCGATAAAGGTTGACTTATATTTGAACGCTATTTTTGCATTTTCAGGATCAGAAGATTGTATTATGGTAGGCAGATCCGGAATTCTTTTCTTGGCAAATTCTACCAGTTCAACACCGGCATTCTCATCATGGATTCCGTTTCGTTCAAATTTCATATCAGTGATCAGGCAGAGCATAAATTCCTTAAACTGAGTTAAAATGCGTGTTGCCTCCTCAAAATTACTGGCCAGCAATATCTTGGGCCGGGCACGCATACGCAATACTTTATACAGCTCATCGGTGCTTACATCATCAATGATGCGACGGGTTTGCTCCATCACAATCTTGTAAAGAATAGGCAGATAACGGGAATAATATTTAGGCGAATCCTCAACGAGCAAAATCACCCTTACCATACCTATTTGAGTATCATTCTCCACATTGATGCGGTCTTCCACCATTTTTATCATCGAAAAAAACACATTCGAATCGCCATTCCAGCTGAAAATACGATCAATCGAAAGCGTGTTTTTAACTTCCTGGTTAAAATGCGCGATTTCGGCATTGCTGTTAAGCAAAAAAAAGATAGGGATGTAAGGAAACTCTTTCTTGATCCGCTGACTTAAAGCCAGGGGTGTTTTTTTATCCACACTCACCATAAAAATGATCAGATCGAAATGGCGCGAACGCAAAGCCTCAAATGCTTCTGCTGAGGTTGTGACACCAGTAATACGAGGTACCGAAGTGAGATTAAGCTGATGATAATGCCCCAGCACATGCTCCGAAAAACGTCCTTCGCGTTCAATGGAATAGGCATCATATAAATTGGAAATCAACAGTATTTCCTTCACCTTAAAGGTCATCAGATCGTGATAAATATCCCGGTCGGAATTGTTCTTGTTCAAAAACTTTTGCAGGAGTTGCCGGCTGTAAGCAGGTTTGCCGCTTTCTCTGTCAGTATCAACAGCTTGCCTGGATACCGGCTCGATCACTTGCTTTCCTTTCAGGCTGTTGAGATACCCACTGATTAAATTGGCCAGGTTCAAGAGCAGGTCGCGCTCTTCCTCCAGAAAAGGACCTTCGTCGCAAACCGGAAAAGCTTTGGAATAACTGATTTCTATGTAGCCTTTTTTGCCATCAATGGTTTCAAATTCCTGCATCTGTCTCCATTCTGATAAGGTGAAATTTGGTGACAGATAAATCTGATTGTCATACATAATCCTGGCTCCTGTAAAAGCCGGATACTGCCAGCCATCGGGCAAGATCATGCTGATATGCTTCAGGGTTTCCTCGGGCGATTTATTCTCACGCAAAATCTGGGTAGTGCGATTCAGGGTTGCCAGCTCTTTCAGGCGCTCCAGGTTTTCGGCTCTTAGTTGCTCATAACGTCCGCCAAGATCATTCGTTACTGACATACAAATTGGTTTTGGGTACTCGAACAAAAATACGCGAAATAATGTCTTAGAAAAAGTATCGAAGGACGAAACAGACAAAATTCAGTGATTCACGCATAACTTTCATCTACCCGCTTTGATGATTTTTCTGAAGCATACTGTTTGGGCTAAATTGATTTTACTATATTCGCAAGCACAATTGCAGCAAGCTTGCTATGGGAAATATACGACTGGCACTGGTAGATGCTCATCCCATTATGCGCGACGGAATCCGTTGCCTGCTTGCTGACACTCCTGAAATCGAAATCCTACACAGCACCAATACCATTACCGATCTGATTCCTTTGCTTTATCATGATCCGGTGCATATCGTTATGACAGTTTTTTACACTCCAGATCCCGAAGATGTTGCTATGGTAAAACATCTTTGCAGCAAACATCAAAGGGTTCAGGTGCTGGTGATGAGCATGTATAAAATGGAGAATTTTATCCTGAAAATGATTCGCGCCGGTGCCAAAGGACATCTTACCAGCGATACTGATCGTGACGAAATGGTTGAAGCCATCTTAACGCTGAGAAACGGATATGATTTTTATGCCAAAACCATCACCAACCTCATCCTGAAAAACTACCTGGAAGAAGCCGAAAACAAACTTGAAAGCAAGCGCGAACGCGAACAAAAACTCTCGACCAGAGAATTGGAAGTACTAAAGCTGTTTGCCGACAGCCACACCAATAAAGAGATAGCCGACAAACTTTTTATCAGTGTAAGAACCGTTGAATCGCACAAAAACAACATCATGCAAAAACTCAATCTGAAAACCATGGTCGATATGGTGAAGTTTGCCATCCGTAACAATCTGGTCGATTTATAAATTTACTGCCTTATTTTTCCGGTTGTTTTGCGTGAATCACTGAAAATCGTCCGCAATACAACCAATCATACTGCCAACAGTGCAAATGCAAACCAAATACCTTTTAAGTTTGAGCTAGAATAATTCTCACCAAAAATCTTAAACAAATGGCAAACATTTTCGAAAAAAAACTGAATGACTTTATGGCAAAAGTCATCGCAAAAAATCCCAGTGAAGTTGAATTTCATCAAGCTGTGCACGAGGTAGTTAGCTCTCTTATTCCCTTCATCGAAGAGCATCCGCATTATAGTGAAGCCAAAATTCTGGAGCGCATGGTCGAACCTGAACGTGTAATCCTATTTCGTGTGCCGTGGGTTGACGACAAAGGCGAAGTACAAATCAACAAAGGCTTCCGCATTGAGATGAACAGTGCCATTGGGCCTTACAAAGGCGGATTGCGTTTTCACCCCACAGTAAATCTTGGCATTTTGAAGTTTCTGGCTTTTGAACAAGTATTTAAAAATGCCCTCACAACCCTCCCAATGGGCGGTGGCAAAGGTGGTTCCGACTTTGATCCCAAAGGAAAATCTGACAATGAGGTGATGCGTTTTTGTCAAAGTTTCATGACCGAACTCTATCGGCATATTGGCCCCAACACTGATGTGCCTGCTGGCGATATTGGCGTTGGTGGTCGCGAAATAGGTTTCCTTTTCGGACAATACAAAAGACTGAGAAACGAATTTACAGGTGTACTAACCGGTAAAGGAATAGAATGGGGCGGTTCAGTGATACGTCCGGAAGCCACAGGCTATGGAGCCACTTATTTTGCCGAAGAAATGCTTAAAACCCGCGGCGAAAGTCTTCAAGGCAAGATTGTAGCTATCTCTGGCTCGGGCAATGTAGCACAGTTTGCTACTGAAAAAGTAACACAAATGGGCGGCAAGGTAGTCACGCTTTCCGATTCGAATGGCTTTATTCATGATCCTGACGGCATCGATCCCGAGAAACTAGCCTGGGTAATGAATCTCAAAAATGTGCGTCGTGGACGTATCTCGGAATATGCCGAGAAATATGGAGTAAAATACGTTGAAGGTGAACGCCCGTGGAGCGTAAAATGTGATGTGGCCATGCCTTGCGCCACACAAAATGAAGTGAACGAAGAAGAAGCAAAAATGCTGGTAAAAAACGGCTGTTATGTTGTTTCGGAAGGAGCCAATATGCCTTCAACACCAGAAGCCATCGAAATCTATATGAACGCTAAAATCCTTTATGGCCCTGGCAAAGCTGCCAATGCTGGTGGGGTTGCCGTATCGGGACTCGAAATGAGTCAGAACTCGCTGCGTCTTTCATGGACACGCGAAGAGGTGGATGCCCGTTTGCACCAGATTATGAAAGATATTCACAGCACCTGCGAAAAATATGGCAAAGAAGAAGATGGCTACATCAACTATATGACGGGTGCCAATATTGGCGGTTTTGTTAAAGTTGCTGATGCCATGCTCGCGCAGGGATTAGTATAAATCCAAGCTGTTTTAAATTACCCGTTCATCATTTTGGGTAAAAAAGCTGCCTTGTTTTCAGGGCAGCTTTTTTGATGATTCAGGCCAGCTCTTTAAGGCAAAATTTTGTCATTTATTTGAGACATCAAACTTCAATAACTATCAAATTAAAATTAACAGCATCTTCTTGCATCATTGGCAGTGTTGCAAGCTATAATTGTGCTTTGATATCAAAATCAAAAAAAACAATTGCCCATATGTAACTTATTCGTTACCTTTGCGCCATGAGAGAAATAATGATTTCATCAGACTGCTTAGACTTTATTGAAAAGCAAGACAAACGGGTTTCTTTAAAGTTTTTTCAGATTATTGAAGTCATGACGGATGTAAAAGTTGTTCATTCAACTTTCGTTAAAAAATTGATAAACACAAACTTCTATGAATTACGAATAAAATCAGGGAATGAAATACGAATAATTCTGTTTACTGTTGATCATCCCAATTTTATTGAATCATCAAAAATAATTTGTTTGAATGGATTCGTAAAAAAATCAAATAAAGACTATAAAAAAGCCATCAAAATTGCAGAAAACTTACTTAATAACTACTTGTAAAAACTGAAAATCATGGTACAATTTATAAACTCAAGAGAAATACTTGAAAAAAAATTTG
>JAQVGO010000134.1 GCA_028696715.1 Bacteroidales bacterium | reverse complement strand
CGTCAATTGACGGGTTCATACATTACGTCAGTTGCCAGTATTATGCTGGTATTGTTTATGTTAGGTCTTTTGGGCTTGCTGGTTTTGCATGCGCAAAAACTTTCGGAACATATACGCGAGAATATTGGTTTCGAAATAATTATGAAAGCTGATGTTAAGGAAGCCGAAATTATCAGGATGCAGAAAATGCTGGATGCTACACCTTACGTAAAATCAGCAGCTTACATCACAAAAGAGGAAGCTACGCGCCGACTAAGTGCTGATTTGGGAGAGGATTTTATTCAGTGGCTTGGCAATGAGGAAAACCCTTTGCTTCCGGCTGTGGATGTCCGGTTTAAGGCTGCATGGGCAAACAACGACAGCCTTGCGGTGATTGCCGATGAGCTAATGCAACAGACTATAGTGAAGGAAATCTTTTACCAAAAATCCCTGGTACATCTGATCAATCAAAATGTGCAACGCATCGGGATGGTTTTGTTTTTTATGAGTTTGTTATTGCTTGTGATAGCTATTGCATTGATAAATAACACGATACGTTTGTCAGTTTACGCCAAACGTTTTTTGGTAAAAAGTATGCAGCTTGTAGGAGCAACTGAAAGTTTCATCCGCAGGCCTTTTGTCTGGAGCGGGATTTTACAAGGGGTGTTGGGTGCATTTCTGGCAATTGTATTGCTTAATCTGGTGCTTTATGTGGCGGTTAATAATTTGCCCGAACTGTTGTTGTTGCAGGACAGGCCTCGTGTGATTTTACTTTATGCTGCCATTTTTGTTTTGGGAATGTTACTTACAGGTATCTCTACCCAGCTGGCCATTAATAAGTATTTAAGGAGTAAGACAGATAAGCTTTTTGCCTGAATCTTTTTGATGTATTTGCGCATAATTAACACCAATTAAGAACTGTCCTGCTTATTGTTGCTGGCTGGTATGATAGAATATTGTATTTTTGGCTCAGTTTTCAACCTTTCATTTTTCATTCTGAATTGTTTAAGTCATGAAGAAGTCCACAAATCAAGCTCCTGAATCTAAGTCTGATCAGCTTTCAAAATCAGATGCATTTGCCTTTACGCGCGAAAATTATAAATGGGTCTTTATTGGCCTGGCAGTGCTGGCACTTGGTTTTTTGCTTATGATTGGCGGAGGCTCTGACGATCCGGATGTGTATAGCGATAAAATATTTAACTTTCAGCGTTGGACACTGGCACCCGCATTAGTGCTTGCCGGTTTTGTGATTCAGATTTATGCTATCATGAAAAAACCGAAAGCCTAGAACCCTATGACTTTATTTGAAATTATTATCATTGCCATCGTAGAAGGCATTACCGAGTTTTTGCCTGTTTCGTCCACCGGGCATATGATTATTACACAGGAATTACTCGGTACGGAAATTGACGATTTTGTTAAAGCCTTTACAGTAAATATTCAGTTTGGAGCCATCTTATCTGTGATTGTTTTGTATTGGAAACGCTTTTTTCAATCGTTGCAGTTTTATTACAAACTTTTTGTGGCTTTTATTCCTGCTGCGGTAATTGGATTGATGGCCAGTGATTTTATTGATAGCTTGCTCGAAAATGTTGTGGTTGTAGCTGTGATGCTGGTTTTAGGGGGTATTATTTTGATTTTTGTGGATAAATGGTTCGAAAAAACGCCAAAAATTAATACGCTCTCTTATCCTTCTGCCTTTAAGATTGGTTTGTATCAGTGCATTGCAATGATTCCGGGTGTTTCGCGTTCAGCTGCTACTATTATTGGAGGTATGACACAGAATATGAGCCGTAAAGATGCAGCCGAGTTTTCGTTTTTTCTGGCCGTTCCTACCATGTTTGCCGCTGCCGGCTACAAATTGTTTCAAAACTATGAAGTGATCGAAAGCACACATATCACCAGCCTGCTTATCGGAAATGTGGTGGCATTTGTAGTGGCTCTGATTGCCATTAAAACATTTATTTCATTTGTAACCAAGTATGGGTTTAAAGTATTTGGGTATTATCGCATTGTGGTTGGGGTTGCTATTTTACTGATGCTGGCACTTGGCTACGATTTAAGCCTGGTATAATGGAGTTTCAATTTGAAGCAGGTGAAGTATTGCTGATTGACAAGCCCGTGGGCTGGACTTCTTTTGATATAGTCAATTTTGTTCGTTCACTCATCAAACGCTTTCATCAGATTCATAAGCTAAAAGTAGGACATGCCGGCACACTCGATCCCTTGGCAAGTGGTTTGTTGATTTTGTGCACCGGAAAAATGACCAAACGTATTCAAGAGTTTCAGGATCAGGATAAAGTATATACCGGCACTTTTCTGCTCGGAAAAACAACACCTTCTTATGATGGCGAAACAGAGCCGGATGCCGTATATCCAACAGATCATATCAGCTTCGAAATGATAGAAGCAGTACGCAGGCAGTTTTTGGGCGAGCAGCAACAAATGCCTCCCAACTTTTCGGCCATCAAAGTGGATGGCAAGCGGGCTTTCGATTACGCACGGAAGCAGCAGGAGGTAAAACTCAATCCGCGCACCATTTTTATTCATCGGCTGGAGTTGGAACAAAAAAATTTTCCGGAAATTTCTTTTGAAATCACCTGTAGCAAAGGCACCTATATCCGAAGCCTGGCATATGATTTTGGCAGGGCACTTCAAAGCGGAGCCTATCTTACCAGTCTGATACGCACACAGATAGGAGAGTTTAATGTAGCGGATGCCAGAACTCCTGAACAAATAAAAGCAATGATTATTGAAACAAGTCAGGACCATAAGTGACATTTTTTATCTTTTACCTAGCATTAAGGCTCTCAAACACTTGACTTCGGCATGATATTGGGTTACCTTTGCAATCCCATTTTAGAGCCATGCTTATTTTACCCGAGGAATTTTAGTAAGAAGGAAGTTGGATTTAATTAATTAAGCAAATGAAATTATCGCAATTCAGGTTTAACCTGCCCCCTAATCTTATTGCCAGTTATCCCCCAAAGAACAGAGACGAATCACGTTTGATGGTGCTGCACAGAAAAGATAAAACGATTGAGCACCGGATATTTAAAGACGTCCTTGAATATTTTAAGGATGGCGACGTGTTTGTCCTGAATAATACCAAGGTTTTTCCGGCCAGATTGTATGGCGAAAAAGAGAAAACAGGAGCTAAGATCGAAGTCTTTTTGCTTCGCGAGCTAAATCGTGAGAGCCGGCTTTGGGATGTGCTGGTTGATCCTGCACGCAAAATCCGTATTGGTAACAAATTGTATTTTGGCGAGGACGAATCGCTTGTAGCTGAGGTGATTGACAATACAACCTCGCGTGGTCGTACACTCAGGTTTTTGTTTGATGGTCCTTACGAAGAATTCAAAAAGACCATTCAAACTCTTGGCAAAACACCTTTGCCGAAGATTCACGATCGTCCGGTTGAGCCCGAAGATGCAGAGCGCTATCAAACTATTTTTGCCAAGCACGAAGGTGCTATTGCTGCCCCAACTGCCGGTATGCACTTTAGCCGTGAGCTGATGAAAAGGCTCGAGTTGATCGGGGTTTCTTTTGCCGAAATCACCTTACATGCCGGTATGGGCAACTTCAGAAATATTGAAGTGGAAGACCTTACCAAACATAAAATGGATTCGGAAGAGATGTTTCTGACCGACGAAAATGCCATCATCATCAACGATGCCAAAGACCGCCGGAGCAATGTGGTTGCCATTGGAACCACCACCATGAAAGCTCTGGAAACTGCCGTAAACATCAACGGCAGGGTGAAGCCCATTAATCAATGGACTAACAAGTTTATTTTTCCACCCTATGAGTTTAACCTGGCAGATGCTATGGTTACTAATTTCCATTTGCCCAAATCGCCCATGATGATGCAGGTGGCAGCCTTTGCAGATTATGATTTTTTGATGAAAGCCTATAAAGAGGCTGTAGCTCAAAAGTATCGCTTCTTTACTTATGGTGATGCTATGCTGATTTTGTAAGGCTGTTACCGGGAACAATTAAAATAAGAGGTCTGTTACAGGCCTCTTTTTTTGTGATTTAACGCTTGGTGCACGCTTCAATTTCCTATTTTTGCCGCCATGATAAACCAGGAAGATTTTTTCAAAAAAATAACAGCTCATGCCAAGGAGTATGGGTTTGTTTTCCAGTCGAGTGAGATTTATGACGGAATGAGTGCTGTATATGATTACGGCCAGAATGGGGTTGAATTGAAAAACAATATTCGTCAGTATTGGTGGAAATCAATGGTGCAATACCATGAAAATATTGTGGGGATTGATGCAGCTATTTTTATGCATCCCACCACCTGGAAGGCTTCTGGACATGTGGATGCCTTTAATGACCCGCTGATCGATAACAAGGATTCCAAAAAGCGATATCGTGCTGATGTGCTGATTGAAGACCATATGGCAAAGATTGAAGGAAAGATCGACAAAGAAGTTGAGAAAGCCCGAAAGCGTTTTGGTGAAGCATTCGACGAAAAACAATACCGCGAAACCAATGCCCGTGTGCTCGATTATCAGCAGCAGATCAATGAGACCAGTAAGCGTTTTTATCAATCGCTCGAAAATAACAACCTGGATGATATCAAAAAGCAAATTGAAGAGTTGGGTATCGTTTGCCCGATTTCCGGTTCGCGCAACTGGACGGAGGTACGGCAGTTTAACCTGATGTTTTCGACTAAAATGGGTTCAACAGCTGATGGCGCAAACGAAATTTATTTGCGCCCCGAAACGGCTCAGGGGATTTTTGTTAACTACCTCAATGTGCAAAAAACAGGCCGTATGAAGCTTCCGTTTGGAATTGCACAAACGGGTAAAGCTTTCCGAAATGAGATTGTTGCCCGCCAGTTTATTTTCCGTATGCGTGAGTTTGAACAGATGGAGATGCAGTATTTTGTGCGCCCCGGCGAAGAAATGAAGTGGTACGAATACTGGAAGGAACAACGCATGAAGTGGCATCTTTCATTGGGTATCCCGGCTGAGAAATATCGCTTTCACGATCATGAAAAGCTTGCACATTATGCCAATGCTGCTGCTGACATTGAATTTGAGTTTCCGTTTGGTTTCAAGGAGCTCGAAGGAATTCATTCACGCACTGATTTCGATCTGGGAGCACATCAGCAATTTTCTGGTAAAAAACTCCAGTATTTCGATCCTGAGACCAACGAAAGCTATGTACCTTATGTAGTTGAAACCTCAATTGGTCTCGACCGTATGTTTTTGGCCGTGCTGAGCCATGCCTACACCGAAGAAAAATTGGAGGATGGCAGTGAGCGTGTGGTTTTGAAGCTTCCGCCAGTGCTAGCTCCTTATAAAGCTGCTGTTTTACCCTTGATGAAAAAAGACGGACTTCCCGAAAAGGCACGCGAAATACTGGCCGACTTACAGGAAGATTTTATGTGTCATTACGAAGAAAAAGATGCCATTGGCAAGCGCTACAGAAGACATGATGCCATCGGGACGCCTTATTGCATCACGATTGATCATCAGAGCATGGAAGATAATACGGTAACGATTCGCGAACGCGACAGCATGGCTCAGGAAAGGGTTGCGATAACTGAACTGACGGATATCATTAAGAAGAAAATAAAAGCTGCAAGAATTTAA
>JAQVGO010000033.1 GCA_028696715.1 Bacteroidales bacterium | reverse complement strand
CAGGGTATTTTAGGAGCAAGCTTGAGTATTTTTGCGACAACTTCCTTTTGGATCAGAAGAATCTTGTATTTTGCTGTTATTTTGATACGAAAAGCCTGAACAAGCAATTGAGTACTGACAGGGTTCAAGCATTACGTAAATATTTGAAAACAAACACTATATCCCTACATAATCTTCATGATTCAGTTTGAAAAGTATGATTATGAGGTTCCTGTTTTTCTTAATTCCGACACGAAAAGATGGATTGAGGAAGTTTTGAACGTATTTCATAAGAGAACCGGGTTGATCAGTTTTTTGTTCTGTTCCGACGAATCTCTTCTCAGAATTAACAAGCAGTTTCTGGATCACGATTTTTACACGGATATCATAACTTTTAACAAAAGCCTGAATGTTGATATTATTTCTGGCGAGTGCTATATTAGTGTTGAAAGGGTGATGGAGAATGCGGGTATTCTTGAGGAAAGTTATGTTCAGGAGCTTCATCGGGTAATTATTCATGGTATGTTGCATCTGATCGGTTTTAATGATGCAAGTTCAGAGCAAAAGCAACAAATGAGAATACTGGAACAGAAATGCTTAAATTTGCGCCTTAATACTTAAATAATAATGACTTATCTGAATGTTTCACGTGAAACATATTACTAATTGACTAAAGTATGCTTTTTGAAAAATATGATGTGATTGTTGTGGGTGGAGGTCATGCCGGCTCAGAAGCTGCTGCAGCAGCTGCAAATATGGGCAGCAAAGTTTTGCTTGTTACAATGAATATGCAAACCATCGCTCAAATGTCTTGCAATCCTGCAATGGGTGGAATAGCCAAAGGGCAGATTGTGAGAGAAATTGATGCGTTGGGTGGGTATTCGGGCCTGATTACAGATCGTACAATGATTCAATTCAGGATGCTCAACAAATCAAAGGGTCCGGCCATGTGGAGCCCACGTGCCCAAAGCGACAGGATGTTGTTTTCAATGGAATGGAGACGTATGCTTGAGCAAACCCCCAATCTCGATTTTTGGCAAGATATGGTTGTTGGGTTAGTAGTAAAGGATAATCGAATAGGAGGCGTTAAAACCTCAATGGGACATATTATTGAAGCACGAAATGTTATTTTAACAAACGGCACTTTCCTTAATGGAAAGATTCACATTGGCGAAAAATCTTTTGGAGGTGGTCGAATGGGCGATCGGGCAAGTCAGGGATTAACAGAGCAATTGGTTGAGCTTGGATTTAGGGCCGATCGGATGAAAACCGGAACTCCGGTCAGAGTGGATGGACGTACAATTGATTTTACTAAGTTATCAGAACAAAAGGGTGATGAAGTAGTAACGGGTTTTTCTTATCTCGAGGAGGTTGATTTGGCCAGACAGCGTTCTTGTTATATGGCTTATACCAGTAAGAAAGTTCATGATACTTTACGAACAGGTTTTGAGTTTTCACCCATGTTTAATGGACGTATTGAGGGAATTGGTCCACGCTATTGTCCCAGTATTGAAGATAAAGTGGAACGGTTTTCTGATAAGGATGCACATCAGCTGTTTGTTGAACCAGAAGGTTGGAATACGGTTGAATATTACATTAACGGATTTAGTTCGTCCTTGCCCGAAGAGGTACAGTTTAAAGCTTTGAGAGAGATTGAAGGTTTTGAAAAGGCTAAGATTTTCAGACCCGGCTATGCGATAGAGTATGATTTTTTTCCTCCCGAGCAGCTTCAACATTCACTGGAAACAAAGCTTGTTAAAGGATTGTATTTTGCCGGACAAATCAATGGAACTACTGGCTACGAAGAGGCTGCAGCGCAAGGGATTATTGCAGGAATTAATGCCCATAATAGAGCCATTGATAGTGAACCGTTGATTTTGAAACGTTCTGAGGCATATATTGGGGTGTTGATTGATGATTTAATTACAAAGGGTGTTGATGAGCCTTATCGCATGTTTACAAGCCGTGCTGAATACAGAATATTACTCAGGCAGGACAATGCTGATGCCAGATTAACAGAGAGAAGTTACAAGATGGGTCTTGCCTCGGCCGATCGTTATGAACGTTTTAAGGAGAAAGAACATAAAATTGCTGAGTTAATTGGTTTTTTGGAAAAAACTGGTGTTGCACCAGATCAGATTAATGCTTTACTTGAGCAAAAGGGTACAAGCCCGCTATCACAACAAATTAAGCTTTCAAATGTATTGTTAAGGCCTCAACTTGGATTGCAAGACATGATTGCTAATAATAAAGACTTATTTAAGGAGATTTTAAACCGAAACGACTACACAATCGAAGATATTGAAGCAGTGGAGGTTTTAGTCAAATACAAGGGTTATATTGAAAAGGAAAAAGAATTGGCTGATAAATTAATGCGCCTGGAACACCTTAGCTTAAAATCCGACTTTGATTATCATCAGCTTAAATCACTTTCTTACGAAGCCAGGGAAAAACTAAACTTGATAAAACCTGAAACACTTGGGCAGGCAAGCCGAATTAGTGGTGTATCACCAGCAGATATATCTGTACTTGCCATTTTTCTAGGTAGATAGGGTTTTGTTTCACGTGAAACAAATTTTTATATGTCAATCATTTGTCCGAATTGTAATTCCTCAGATATCAAGTTTGAACTTGCGTTAAAGGACTATTTTTTAAGTCAGGAAGAATTCAGCGTATATACATGCAATGATTGTAAAGTTTCTTTTACACATCCTTTTCCGGCAGAAACAGAATTGGGTAGATATTATGCTTCTGAAAAGTACTTAAGTCATGATGACGGAAAAAGAGGCCTGATTCCATTTTTGTACCGACAAATCAAGAACATTAATATCAGTACAAAGTACCATCAGGTTACGAAAGCATTGAAGCCAGGAAAGTTGTTGGATTATGGATGTGGTATTGGTGATTTTCTGGTTTATGCCAAGCAAAATGGATGGGTGGTCGATGGTGTTGAGCCAAATTCGAGTGCCAGAGAAATAGCTTCGCAGAAGTTAGACACGCAGGTTTTTGATGTTAATCAGCTTAAGAATTTTCCTGATGCGCATTTTGATCTAATCACACTTTTTCATGTATTAGAGCATGTTTATTCATTTAATAAATTACTGCCCGAATTGGTACGTATCCTGAAACCCAATGGCAGACTTGTAATCGCTCTTCCCAATAAAGATTCATTTGATGCCCATTACTACAAGCAGTATTGGGCAGGCTGGGATGTGCCCCGTCATTTATGGCATTTCAATCCTGAAAGCATCTCATTGCTTGGCCAGAATTTTCAATTGCAAAAACTTCATCAATACCCAATGTGGTGGGATGCATTTTATGTTTCTCTTTTGAGCGAGCAATACAAAAAAAGTAGTTTAGCTTTGCTTCGGGCATTTGTTATTGGTCTTTTATCAAATTTTAAAGCACTTTTTAACTCACAGTATTCGAGTTTGGTTTATGTTTTCAAAAATAGCCTAAATAATTAAAAATCAGAATACTATGATTTATTTTCATTCATTTTAAAGATTAATTGTTTGTAAATCAATTAAATAAATCAAGCGCTTACTTGGTTTTCATAAAAGACTTTCATTGAAGGCTAATTGAAAGCTTTAGAGCGTACTTTTGAGTGGAATGAACAAGGGTTCAACTTTAATGAGAAAGTCTTTTAAAAATGCGTTTAAAAGGTCGGTTTTTTTCTGTAATTTAGCTTTTGGTGCTGTTTTTGTAACATCGAACGAATAGTTAAATCTGTATGAGAAAATCTTTTTTGTTCATCGCTTTGATTTTTTTCCTTCTTGTCTCTTTTATCGGACTTGATTTGTTATTCAAGCAGATGAATAAAGAGCAGGTTCTGACTGATCGTTTGCTAACAAAACTCAAACAGAATGAGTACAATTTGCTCAATGGAAAGGATAGAATTGTAAGCTGGAATGAAATCCAGAATACAGAACTGTGTTTTGATTGTTTAAATCAGAGGATAGGGGAACTCGATGAGCTCGAATTATTTATTTATCAGGATACAAGCCTTTTATATTGGTCCACCAATTTATCTCAACCCAAGCTAATTAGAATCACATTCAACGGAGAACATAGATTGGGTTTTGCCAGGCTCTCGGATGGTATATATCAGTATTTGACATTTCCGGTTTTGACGCAGGATAGTACGAGCAGATGGTTTGTTCTCCTGGTGCCAGTTTATAAGGAGTATTCAATTCATAATCAGTTTTTACAACCGCATGTTGCAGGAAATATTTTTGCTGATAATGTTTCAATTTCACTTTTCCTTCAGGAGGAAATTAGTACTAATTTTTCTGTTGAAAATCTGGTTTATCGGATTGACAAATTATTTGCGATAAGCACTACCCAGGCGATTATACTATTCGTTTTGTTTCTGTGTATATATTTATTGTTGTTTAATTATTTATTTTCAAGCAAGCTTCTTAGGAAGATTACGCATAGAACTGGTTTACAGTTTGTAATAGCTGTTTTATTATTGTATATTGGATTTTGGTTTTTTCAGTTCGTTTTGTCTGTTAGTTCATTGGCCGAAAGCTCAATTTATAGTTTAAAAAATCTTAATATTTATTCTTCTGAAATCAGTCTTGGTGAAGCCGTTTTCTGGATTATTCAGTTGTTATTGTTTAGCTGGGTTTTGAAGAATTATTTCCCATTGCGGCTGACTAAATCTCCGTTTTTGTTAAGATTGATTATACTTGTAACGTTTTATATCTTTGTTTTTTATGCCTTCTATTTTCTGGTAAGTCAGTTAATATTTCAATCCAAAATTCCACTTTCATTTCACGAGTTTTATGAGCTGAACATTCAAAGTTATCTGTTGCTTCTAATGATCAGCATACTGGCAATGCTTGTGTTTTCGGTGCTGATGAATTTGGTTTCTTACAGCATTTTTCAATATGAACGGTATTGGATTGCTATTTTGCTTGTTATGATTTTTCTTGCCGGCAAACAGATTCTTGTTCCGGAAAACGGAAATATGAGCTTGATTGCTGATGGTTTTGCCCTACTTTTTTTTATTGTTCTTTTGGTTAACAGGCAATTTGAATTTGAGGACAGGAATAATTTCAGGCTTGTTGTCTTTGTTTTGTTGTCCATAATTCTTACCTGGTTATTTTACGCAGAAAATCTTCGTAAATCGAAGAATGAGCAGGAATTGGTTGCGATGCAATTAAATGTGGAATCTGATCCAATGTTTGAGTTTGTTTTTAATAGTGTTTTTAAAAAAATTTCCAACGATACTATTGTAAAAGAATTGATATACAGACATGATTTTGAAGAGCTTGAGGCGGATTCCGTTTATCAATATATACTTAATCATTATACGCATGATTATTTTTCGAAGTATAACATAAGTGTTACTTTGTGCGATGACTGGGACGAATTGTTGATACAACCTGGGGATTATGTTACAAATTGTAATACTTATTTTTCGGAATTGATTGAGCAGAGTGGTTTTGTTTCTGATCAAAATCCACATCTGTATTATATCAAGGATAATCTTATTGGTGCTTATTATTTGGCCAGAGTGCCCATATTTCATAACCAATATGGCCAGGTTTATCATATCTTCCTGGAATTTTATTTTAAATATTTCCCTGAGGGATTAGGTTATCCTGAGTTGTTGGTAGAGAAAAATAATAGTTTGGCTTCTTTGTTTTCTTCTTATTCTTTTGCCACCTATTCTAATGGAAAACTAGCCTATAAATTTGGGAAGTATTTGTATCCATTAGAGATGGAACAACTTTCGGTTAAACATTCAAGCTTTACCAGTGATCATGGTTTTAGGCATTATTTTCTGGAAATGGCAAATGGTTCCGGTCTCGTTGTAAGTAAATCAGAAAAACGACTGATTGATATTATTGCGCCCTTTTCTTATTTTATTATTGTACTTAGTTTGTTGAGTTTGTTCCATAATAGAAAACTTCTTCAGCACCCGCTTTTCTATTTTAGAACTTTGAATTTCAGAAGTAAACTTCAAATCTTTAATTTGAGTGCTTTAATTTTTTCATTTCTCATTATTGGTTTTATATCATCTTATTATATTCGTGATATCTATCAACAGAAGTCGGATGATTTTCTTTCAGAAAGAACCCAATCTATATTGATTGAGCTGGAACATAAGCTCCAACAGGAGGATATTAATGCAGCACATCTCAGCGATTATTTACATCAGATTTTGAGTAAATTTTCTCAGGTGTTTTTTTCAGATATTAACTTGTATAACCTTGATGGTGATTTGTTGGCAAGTTCACGGCCTGAAATTTTTCAGCGAAAGTTAATTTCCGAAAAGATGAATCCCGATGCCTTCGCTGCGCTGGAAAGTGGAAAATCATTTTTGTTTCTGCATCAGGAGCAAATCGGAAGCGGTTCCTATTATTCCTCTTATGTGTCTTTTCAGGATGCCTCAGGCGAGACAGCAGCCTTTGTCAATTTGCCCTATTTTGCTCGCGAATCGGAGCTGCGAACCGAAATTTCCACTTTTGTGCTCACTTATATGAATATCTTTATCTTGCTTAGTGGCATCTCAGCTTTCGTGGTGTTGTATCTTTCAGGAAGACTTACCAAACCCTTGTTGCTGTTGCAATCCAAGATGAAAGCGATTCGTTTCGACCAAAAAAATGAACCCATCGAATGGAAGAGTCGCGATGAGATAGGGCAGCTTGTAAACCAATACAATCAGCTGATTGTTGAACTTGAGAAAAGTGTTGAATTATTGGCGCGATCCGAACGTGAAACTGCCTGGCGCGAAATGGCCCGACAGGTTGCTCACGAAATAAAAAATCCACTCACCCCTATGCGTCTGAGTGTACAACACCTGAAACGTTCGTGGGACGATAATGATCCGGAGATTGAACAAAAAATCGAACGTACCACCAAAACATTAATTGAGCAGATTGATACTTTGTCGTCCATCGCCACGGCATTTTCTGATTTTGCGCGAATGCCAGTTAACAAACCTGAGCCTTTTGATCTGACCGATCTTATTAAGCGGACAGCATTGCTATATAGTGGTAAATCAAATGTTGATATCGATATCCAAACCAAAGAAGGCTCTGTTTTTGTGATTAATGCAGACAAAAAAAATATTGGTCGCGCTTTCGGAAATTTATTCAAAAATGCAGTTCAGGCCATCGGAACTAAAGTTGATGGCAAAATCAGCATTGAAATTTCGGCCCATGAAAGCGATGTAAAAGTGATTGTGCAGGATAATGGCAAGGGTATGACAACTGAAGAACAGAACAAGCTTTTTACACCTAATTTCACAACCAAGTCAAGTGGAATGGGGCTTGGACTTTCGATCGTAAACCAGATTGTAGTTTCGGCTGGCGGGCGCATCAGTTTTGAATCACATATTGGCAGAGGCACCAGTTTCACTATGTTTTTCCCGCTTTGGTATGCGCCAAATCATAATGCATAAAGGGGTTTTTAAGTCGCCTTTATAGTCGTTATACCTTTTCAAGAATTCGGAATTTATTCGAAGTGTAAAGCATCAGGATGAGCAAACTTCCAAAATCAATGATTATATTGATTGGAAAGGTCTATCCTGGATATTTCAGCAATTTTTATTGTGAGAATACAAGCCGAAGCTACATTTCATTTGAGGCGAATAAGTTCCCCTTTTCTTTTGATAAGGTTTTTATAATCCCATTGAATGGTCTTTGCTTTTTCGATCCAGCGATTTATGTCATCGATCTTGATTTGATCGACACTTGTATAGCGAATTGAGGCGTCTTTAAATTTTCCTGTGCCTGGTTTTAGGTCTTTTTCATCAAAACTTGCACCACTCCAAAATAACATTCGTATGCAATCTTTTAATTTGCTGTATCCTACAATGGGATTTCCATCCAGAAACCAAACCGGATGAGCGTGCCAAATTTTGTTTACGGCTTCAGGCAAATTTTGTGAGATCAATTCATACAATAAATCGCAAATGGCTTTATCGTTTTTGGTTTGTGAATCGTTGTAGGCTCTAATTTCCTTGTTCATAGTGTTAAGAATTGAGTTTTTTTTTAATCAAATGAACCTATTCGCAACGCCTATTAATTCGGTTTTTTACAGTTTTTCGTTTTTCCGGCCAAATATATCAAATTGGTTTTAAATTTAAAAAGAAGAATTGTATTTGAGAATTTTTGGGAATTATCTTTAGCAGCTTAAAACCAAAAAGATTGACCAAAAGTTTTAATAGCCTTAAGATTCTTGATTTGAGATGCTGTTAAAATTTATTTAGCGTCAATGATGCTAAACCACTTATAAATTATTGTAATCTGCTGCTACAATTTCTCAAGTTTAAAATATTTGCTTGCATGACCAGATAAGCTAACTTTGCTTCTCATAATGGCAACAAACCCAATAAAGAGCCTGGCAGGGCAAACGGCAGTGTATGGTATGGGAACGATCATCCCACGCTTGCTCAATTATATGTTGGTTCCATTTTATACCCGCGTCCTCTCTGATGAGCATTACGGACAGATGACAGAACTATATGCTTATGTTGCTTTTTTTCTGGTTTTGCTTACCTATGGCATGGAAACTGCCTTTTTCAGATTTGCCCAAAAAGTTGATACCAATAGGGTTTTTAATGCGGCTTTGTCGGCCATACTCACTACTTCAGCTATTTTTATTGCGTTGCTGTTTTTCTTTTATGAACCAGTAGCCGGTTTGATTCAATATGCCGGTAATTCGGAATACATCGTATTTGTTGGACTGATCGTTGCGCTTGATGCGATTACGGCTATTCCTTTTGCCTTGCTTCGTAAGCAGAATAAAGCCCGTCGCTTTGCCACCATCCGTATTTTGAATGTGAGTTTGAATATCGGATTGAATGTGCTTTTTATAGTGCTTATACCCAATTGGGCCATGAAGTTTGCAACAGAGATTTTTGGAAATAATGCCAGTTTATTGCTTTGGGTTTTTGTGGCAAATTTGATTGCCAGTCTTTTGAGCTTGGTGCTGTTGTGGCCTCAGCTGAAGCGGTTTTCGTTTAGTTGGGACAGCAGCTTACTCAAACCCATGCTTAGCTATGCTTTGCCCGTATTGATTGTGGGTTTGGCGGGGATGGTGAATGAAGTGATTGATAAAATCCTGCTGAAATATTTGTTGCCCGATCGGGAAACGGCTATGGCACAGTTGGGTATTTATGGTGCCAACTACAAGCTGGGCGTATTGATGACCCTCTTTATCCAGATGTTTCGTTTTGCAGCAGAGCCTTTCTTTTTTGCAGAGGCAGAAAAAAAAGACAGTCCCGAATTGTTTGCTCGCGTACTTAACTATTTCGTCATTAGTGGATTATTGATTTTCCTGGGTATCACCCTGTTTATTGATGTGTTTCAATATTTTCTGGGTCCAGAGTTCAGGGCCGGACTAAATATTGTTCCTATCGTTTTGATTGCCAACCTGTTTTATGGGGTGTTTTTCAATCTGTCGGTCTGGTACAAACTCACCGATCGTACACGGAATGGTGCAGTAATAGCACTTATCGGAGCTTCCATCACCTTGTTTGCCAATATTCTTCTGATTCCGGTTATGGGCTATACAGGAGCTGCCTGGGCGCATCTGGCATGTTATGCTGCCATGATGATCATTTCTTATTTCTGGGGCAAAAGGGTTTATCCGGTTCCATACAAAGTGAAACGATTCCTGTTGTACCTCATTTTAGCACTTGGGCTTTATTTTATCTCCATTGCTATACATCCCGACAAATTGCTTATTCGTTTGTTGTTCAACGCGCTGCTCCTGGCGGTTTTCGTGGCAGTGGCTGTTTTATCTGAGTATAAAGGCTTTCGCGCTGCGCAGAGAATTTCCTGATTTTTACTTTTTTAACGGAAGCCGTCGCCTGAATAATCCTTATTTTTGCGGCTGCCCAACAAAAGCTTAACAGTTTTATGGAAATACCAATTGTAAATCACTCCAAACATCCTTTGCCGGCATACGAAACCGAAGCCTCTGCCGGAATGGACTTAAGAGCCAATCTGGATGAGCCTGTTACCTTGGCTTCTCTGCAGCGAGCCCTGATACCGACTGGATTATTCATTGAATTGCCAGTTGGTTTTGAAGCTCAAATCAGGCCCCGAAGCGGCTTGGCTATTAAGCATGGCCTTACCTTATTAAACACTCCCGGAACGATCGATGCAGATTATCGCGGCGAGATAAAAGTTATTTTAGTCAACCTTTCCGATCAGCCATTTATGATCAACGATGGCGAACGCATTGCACAAATGGTGATCGCACAACACGAAACTGCGCAATGGAAAGTGGTTGATAAACTCAATGAGACCAGTCGGGGAGCCGGCGGTTTCGGACATACAGGAAAATAATACCCACACAAACAACCAGAGTAATTATGAATATTATCATCCCAATGGCCGGCATGGGAAAACGCATGAGGCCGCATACTCTCACAATTCCTAAGCCCATGATTCCGATTGCCGGAAAGCCCATCGTTCAGCGTCTTGTTGAAGATATTGCACGTGTGGTAGATGAAAAAATTGAACAAATTGCATTTGTAATCGGTGATTTTGGTAAGAAAACAGAATCAGAATTGGTCAAAATAGCCGAATCGGTTGGAGCAAAAGGAAGCATCCATTATCAATTGGAGGCACTGGGCACTGCACATGCTATTTTGTGCGCCAGCGAAGCACTTCAGGGCAAGGTGGTTGTAGCCTATGCGGATACGCTTTTTAAAGCTGATTTTAAGCTGGATAGCAACAAAGACGGCATCATCTGGGTGAATCGGGTTGAAAATCCTGAACAGTTTGGCGTAGTAAAATTAAATCCGGATCAAAGTATCGAAGGTTTTTATGAAAAGCCTGCCGAATTTGTTTCTGATCTGGCAATTATCGGCATTTATTATTTTAAAGATGGTGCTTATTTGCTTGAGCAACTCCAGTTTTTACTCGATCAAAAAATCACTACCGGAGGAGAATACGGCATAACCGATGGGCTCCAAAACATGATGAAAGCAGGTATGGCTTTTCATACCGAAACAGTTACTGAATGGCTCGACTGTGGCAACAAGGATGCAACGGTGACAACCAATCAGCGGGTGCTTGAGTTGGTGGCCGGAAGCGAAAAACTCATCCATGATAATGCTGATCTGGATGAAGCCATCATCATCGAACCCTGTTTTATTGGCGAGGGTGCTGTGATTCAAGATGCCGTTGTAGGGCCTCATGTTTCCGTGGGGGCACATACTGTTATTAAAAATTCTGTGATCCGGAACAGTATAATTCAGCAGCACAGCTATATCGAAAATCAAATCATCGAAAACAGCATGATTGGCAGTCATACCAGCCTTAAAGCATTGGCAAGGAATTTGAGTGTTGGCGATTACAATCAAATTGAAGATTAAACCGATTAAATATGTCATTACAAAATCGCCTTATTGTTATATTTTTCAGTCTTGTTTGGCTTGTCGGAACACCTTTGTTTGCACAGGAAATAAGCTCCGATTCGCTGGCAGGTATGGTATCAGAACGAAAGAATGCCATATTATTTGCCGATGGTTTAAAGGCCAGATTAGCAGGCGATTATCAAAAAGCACATAGCTTATTTGAGCAAGCACTTCAGGCTGATTCAACTGACCATGCCAGCATGTACGAGCTCAGTGAGATTTATGCCCGCGAATCAAACTACGAAAGTGCCCTCCACTTGATGGAAAAAGCTGTGAATCTTGACGAGCAGAATAACTGGTACAAAATGAGGTTAGCACAGATTTATAAGGTATTGGGCGATTATGAGGCTAATGCCAATATTTATCGTGAGCTGCTGAAAATGGATCCCAACAATACCGATTATTATGGCGAGCTTTCGTCTGCTTTATTATTGCTCGAGCGTTATGATGATGCCCTTACGGTATTTGATCAGATTGAGAGACAAATAGGTGTAAATGAAGTGCTTAGTATGCAGAAGCAACAAATTTATCTGTTGCAGGGAAAAAACAGAAAAGCCATTGAAGAGATAGAAAAGCTGGCTGCAGCTTACCCTTTTGAGGTGCGTTATCAGGCTATGTTGGCTGAGTTGTATCTCAAAAATAAAGACCGTAAAAAAGCCCTTGAGACTTACGAAAAAATAAAAAAACTTGACCCTGACGATCCCTATGTGCATGTCTCACTTTTTGAGTTTCATCTCGAAGAAAAAAATTACGATCAGGCCTTTGAAGAACTTTTGCTCGCTCTTGGAAATCCATCGCTCGACATAAAAACCAAGATGCAGATTGTTCCTTATTGGGGTCGTTTGGATTTGCCTTCGGAAACTTTGCTTAATCAAGCCTTTCAGATTGGCCAAACCCTGGCGGAAACTCATCCTGACGAAGGCTATGGCTATCTTTTGCTGGCCGAAGTATATCAGGATAAGGAAGACTATCAAAATGCTGCTGCGAACTATCGCAATAGTCTGGCGATCGATTCGGGATTTTACAGGCCATGGGAAGGATTGATGTTCGCACAGCTCAATATGAAAAACTTCCCGCAATTGATACAAACAGCCGAAAAGGCGTTGCAACTCTTCCCGGAGCAGCCTTTACCCTATCTGTTTGCGGCTTTTGGTTATTTCGATCAAAAGAATTATGAAATAGCCAGGCAACTACTCGAAACA
Organism: Bacteroidales bacterium; assembly: GCA_028696715.1. Taxonomy (GTDB): domain Bacteria; phylum Bacteroidota; class Bacteroidia; order Bacteroidales; family F082; genus UBA5536. The sequence goes on along the minus strand of JAQVGO010000033.1, from coordinate 12,087 downwards.
GGACGTAAGCTGGTTTTTGGCAATGATGCCTTGCTGGCCGAGTTTTACAATTATCTTGCCGAAGCATATCATGAACTTGGCAATGATCAGGAGTCTTTTAAATATTATGATAAAACCCTCGAAATCAATCCCGAAAATTCAGTTGCATTGAATAATTATGCCTATCATCTGGCGGTTCGTAATGAGCAACTCGACAAGGCCTTGAAGATGGCTTCAAAAGCTGTTAATCTCGATCCTGCAAATGCTTCAAACCTTGATACGTATGCCTGGGTTTTCTTTAAAATGGGTGAATATGAAGATGCGCTTTATTGGATTAAAAAAACGCTGAAACAGGATGAAAAGCCCAGCGGAGAGGTGTTAGAGCATTATGGTGACATATTATTCAAAATGGGAGAAACAGAAAAAGCCGTTAAACAATGGCAAAAAGCCAAAGAAACTGGCGGAGCAAGTGAGCAGATTGAGCTGAAAATTGAGAAGAAACAACTGTATGAGTAGATTTAGATTTCCGGTATTTCTGAGTATAATTTTGGTGGTTTCACTTTTTGCATTGCAGGGATGTAAAACTAAGAGGGCGATGATTAAAAAACCCCTCAAAGAGAAAGGTGAGTCTTTTTTGTTAGAGAAAATGGCCGCAAGCGAATTGAATTTCGACTGGTTTAGTGCGCGTTGTGCTGTTTCGGTGATTTCTGATAAAAAGACAAAAACGGATTTTCGCGGACAGCTGCGCATTCAAAAAGACAGTGTTATCTGGATGTCGCTTTCACCGGCATTGGGCATCGAGGTGGCACGCCTGATGATTACCCAGGATTCAATTTGGTTTATCAATCGAATCGAGAAAAATTACTTCAAAGGAGACTACGATTTTATCAACAGTTTTTTTCAAACCACTATTGATTTCGATATACTTCAGGCACTGCTTTTGGGTAATGATATGACTCATTATGAGGATGATAATTTCAGAGCCGGTATTGATGCGATGGATTACAGACTGTCGGCTACGCAAAGGTCGAAAAAGAAAAAAATGCTTCAGGAGGAAGAAGTACCCAATATTTTAGTTCAGAATATCTGGCTCAATCCGGATCATTATAAGATTACAAAAGTAAATCTGAAAGAGTTTGGGGAAGAAAACAAACAGCTCGAGGTGAAGTATAGCAGGTTTGGAGCCGTGCAGGATCAGCTGGTGCCAGGCTTGCTCGAAATGCTGCTTCAGGCCGACCGAAAGCTGCAGATCAAATTGCAATACAATAACATTTCAACAGACGAAGCTTTGAAGTTTCCTTTCAGCATCCCTTCCAAATACACTAAAATGCCTTAATTTTATCCGCTATGAAAGCCTCTTTCAGGTGTTTGTTTTTGTTTTTTTTGCTGAATATTAGCGGATTCAGTGGCGGTTTTTTGTTTGCACAGCAAAATGTAAAAGAACTCGAAGCTGATAAAAAACGGATTGAGCAGGAAATTGCTTACACCAACAAGCTGCTCGAAGAAACCACCCAAAACAAAGAACTTACTTTTGAACAATTGCTGGTGTTGCGTTCCAGAATCAGCAAGCGTGCCAATTTGCTGGCAACCATTCAAAAACAGCTTTTGCAGGTTGAATCGCAGATTAGCCGAAGCTCGCGCGAAATCGAGCGACTCGAAAAAGAACGTAAAGCCCTTCGTAAAGAATATGCCCGCATGATAGAAATTGCCTATCAAAACCGCGGAAGCTACAATAAGTTGATTTTTTTATTCTCGGCCGAAGACTTCAACCAGGCCTTTCAACGCTTGAAATACCTGCAACAATACGCTGCTTTCAGGAGGAATCAGATCAAGAAGATTGAAGAAGCCAACGAAAAAATCAAAGCAGAGCTAAAACTTCTTGATCAGGAACAAAAAAAACAGAAAGCACTGCTGGATGAAGAACGGCGCGAACAAATTGTTTTGCAAACAGAGCAGCAGAATGTGGATAAAAGCGTAAAAACGCTCGCCCAAAAAGAAAAACAATTACGCAAAACCATTCAGCAGAAAGAAAAAGAAGCACAACAGTTGCAGCGCACCATCGAGCGTATCATTGCCGAAGAAGTTCGCCGCGCCAGCGAATCGAAAACCGAAAAGGTTCCGCGCGAAGACCGCCTGATGGAGCTCACTCCCGAAGAACTTACTTTATCCAATGCTTTTGCCGGCAACAAAGGCAAGCTGCCTTGGCCCACCGAGCGTGGCATTATTGCTTCGCGCTATGGCACACATGCGCATCCGGTGCTCAAAAAGGTGACAATCAAAAATAACGGCATTGATATTGCTACCCAAAAAGGAGCTCAGGCACGGGCAGTTTTTGATGGAGTTGTTGTGAGCACCAATACCATAACTGCCAGCAATATAGCCGTGATTATCAGGCATGGTGACTATTTTACTGTTTATACCAATCTGGATGAAGTATTTGTTAAGCGCGGCGACAAAGTGAAAACCAAAGACCTGATAGGCCGCATCCACACCGACAAGAACTCCGGAAAAACTATGGTACATTTCGAGCTTTGGAAAGGCCGTCAAATTGTTGATCCGGCAATTTGGCTGGCGAGGTAATCCGAATTTTACCGAAATCCTTCTGGTTTTTTCAACACAAAGGTTCTGGAAATGTTAAAACCAAAAAAGATATCGCCTTTTCCCCATTCGCCGGCAGTTTCAGTGATATAAGCCCGCTCGAACATCGCCTGGGCATTCGAGAAGTGTAATTGAAAAACATGTCCTCCGGTTTCAATATCAAAGCCAAATGAAAGTGCATTGGTGCGATCCAGAGTGGTTTGATCATCGGGATAATAAAAATATTCGGCATTGAACGAAACGCGCTGGCTAAGCTTCACCCTGCCGCCCATTCCAAGTGCAAAAGAGGTGTTTTTGTCAGTTTTAGTGGGAACCAGATTCTTGTGAATCATTGTGGGAGTCAACTGCAAAGTAAGTACACTGCTGAATTTGCGTGCAATCAAAAGCTGATTTACAAACGACATTCTCGAACTAAAATAGTTTTTCCGTTCCGGAAACTGCCACCTGAGACTGTTTAAAGCCAATGCGCCAACATACGAAACGCTGACAGGCATATTTTTAGCTCCTGTGCTTTGTCTTAAAAGTTTGGCTTTTGCAAAACCATCATAGGTCTTTTGCCAGCTGCTACGGCCTATTCCAATAGCCAGCCAGTCGTTGATTCCGTATTCCAGGCCTAATCTGATGGTTGCCTGATCCAATCCAAACAGCTCATATGCCCCAAGATTGAGTGCGCCAAAATTGTGCTGAATCATAAAGATCAGATTACCTGATGCCGGATTTTCGACTGATTGACCATAAACCACCCTGCCCGCCTTAAAGCTGGCATAAGCATACGTTGTTGTTGGTTCATCGGTTGCAAACAGATCAAAGAGTTCATCCTGCGCCTGAATCGGAATGCTCAGTAACAGGATCATTGAGATTATGTATAGGATTTTCATTTGTTTTTGAGGTTAATTATCTAAAGCACCTTGTTGAACCCAGGCTTCAAATTGTTTTATCTGGCAGTCAGTTAGTTTATTGCCGCTCTGTGGCATGGCCGGAAAGCCCGGTTCATGCTTTATGGCTCCCAATAAGCGGCCATTGACGGTTGCATCCGAAATATGGGTGTAATTCTCCAGGAGCAAACCACCGGATGCTCCCGCACCTGTATGACAACTCATACAATTGTTGTTGACAATAGGAAAAATATCCTCGCTAAAACTGATGTTTTCTGTTTGGCAGGTGTTTCCTGCTTCCGGATATAACTCTTCTTCGTTGTCTTTGTAGCAGGAAGTAAGCCCGAAAACAAGCAGGAAAAACATCAATAAGGGTATTCTGGTAGAATTAATTATTTGGTGTTCCATCTGATATCCATTTTTCAAATTGTGTGATGATACATTGATTAAGCCGTGCTCCGTTCTGAGGCATGGGACTATAGCCGTTTTGGTGTTTGATTGCACCCAATAGCCGGCCCGATGCCGCAATTTCAGCAATTTGGCTGTGATTAGTCAAAAGTATTCCTCCTGATTGAACCGAGCCTGAATGGCAGCCCAGGCAAGTATTTTGAATTACCGGAAAGATGTGTTCGCCAAAGGTGATATTCAGGGTATCGCATTGGTTGTTCTCGCAGCTGTTGTCAAGCGCTCCCTGTAAAATCCAACGTTCTATCCTGGCAATTTGCTCCGCATTAAGTGGCTGGTTTGGTGGAGGTGGCATGCGATCGTCGGGATCCGATTCGGTTATCATTTCATATAGATCACTGCCTTCGGGATTGCCAGGCCTTACATCTGCCGTTTGCATGATGGAAGTGTAATCGGTCAGAATTACGCCATCCTCGGCGGTTTCGGGATCGTGACATCCTGCTACCCCACACGAACTCACTAGCAAAGGCAATATCTCATTCTGAAAATATACCGTATCCGGATCGCATTCCTGGCCAATATCCGGATCGGTGAAAGTGGTATCACTGATCCATTTGGCCAGGGTATTGATGTCGCAATCGCTTAGTTTGGGAAGACCATCAGGCATTGGCGTAAACCCTGGTTCATGTTTGATAGCTCCCATCAGACTTCCGTTTTGTGCCACAAAAGCAAGCTGATCATAATTGCTTAAATCAAGTCCGGCAGAAGGCACCGTGCCCGAATGACAGGAATAGCAATTATTCTGAAGTATGGGTATTACTGAAGCGTTATAGGTAACCAAGGTAGTGTCACATTCATCAGCCGGAGGTTCGGGATTGGCGGTGTCGTCGGGTTCGTGTTTGCACGAAAGGGTAAAAAGCGATACAACCAACACAAAGAGCCAAATATGTTTTGAGTTCTTCACAAAAATATTGTTTTTAAAACTTTGTTGGCGAAAATAAAGCATATTATTATTCCTGCGCGGCTTATCTTGCTGAATGAGAAAAAATGCATCCCGAACAGGAAAAATCTTTTATGACAAGTGAATTACAGTTGAATCTGTTTACCGCTATGTTCGGCTAATTCGTAAACAGTAAAACAGTAAGATGCATATCACAAAATAAAAAAAAAGCTAAAATCTGTTGGTAATCAATATAGTTAACGATATATTTGTGAATTATAATGAAAAACTAACTATAAAAACAAAACAAAGATCCTGATAATGATCTTTTCCTGTTGGGATTCTACCTTAATGTGTAAGACAGAATCGAGCCCGAAATAACAAGTCAAATCAAAACCTTGTTTGTTATGATTTATAAAGTTATTGAACCTAATGATGCATTAAAGCCTTATGTTCATTCCATTCAGCTAACCGATATGAATAAGGGAGAAAGATTAAACAATCAAAAAATTGTCCCATATGGTTATAGCGGTTTATTTTTCACTTATAAAGGATCCTGTTCAAAAACTGACAACATTTGCAGAAAATTTTCACTTCCCCGCAGTTTTATTGCAGGGCTAACCGACCAGTCTGTAACTTTTAACGGAGAAGGTTCCATCGGAACAATTGCAGTTAATTTTTATCCCACCGGACTTTATCATTTTCTAAAATCTTCGGTTTCCGAAATTACCAATGCAACCCTTAATAGTAGCGATGTAGTTGGTCCTGAAATGGATAGGCTGTTTGACCAAATCACTAATACAAAAGATGATAATGAAAAACTGAATTTAGTAGAAAAATTTTTACTCTATCGTTTTGATTTTGACGGATTATTACACACTAAAAGTATCGAAACAGCACAAAAACTGCTTATGGCATCCAATGGGCAAATCAAGATTCATCAGCTTGCCCAGCAGTCCTGCATGTCAATTTCTAGTCTGGAAAGGCATTTTCATCAACAGGTTGGTTTATTACCCAAATCTTATGCTAACATCCTGCGTTTTAATCATGTGTTTAAACTTATAAAACACTACGGTTCCAATAAGTGGCAGGATATAATTTATAAATGCGGATATTACGATCAGGCCAGTTTTATCAGGGATTTTTCAAGATATACCGGCGAAACCCCACGCAGGTTCTTTTTATCAGAATTTCGTGTTTCTGATTTTTTTTCAGGTAAATGATACTCGTTTTGTATCCACAAATTTGACGAATTATTACAATTTTTTTATTTCCCGACCCTTTATTTTTGTCCAATAATGTAGGTATAGCATTTGTTTTTGGTAATGGAATATCTGCATTTGGCAACTATGGAAAATGAAAAACAATGTAATCTAAACTAAAAACAGGTTAAAATGCAAAAGAATAATAGGATTCATCACGGTTATTTGATCAGAACCACAGTCTTTTTTCTTAACGAAATCAAACAAACTGTATTTAAAAACTTCCCTTACAAGTTGATATTTAGCTTGTTGTTTATGTTTGTAACGGGTCTTGCAGGAATACAGGCACAACCCTTGTATGTCAAATTAAACACCGGAGCACATATAGGTTTTGATATAGACCACATCCAATCAATTACATTTCCACAAAGTAATATCGCAATCCGTATCAATGACGGCAGTACAAGCACATACCCTCTTGCCGATGTTCAATACCTCAGCTTTAGTGATTATACCTCAGTTTTTGATTTGGCTGGTAACAAAAATGCCAACATTCAATTTTATCCAAATCCGGCAACAAAGCTTTTACACTTGACTTTCAGATCAGAGAAAAGCGGAAATGTTCAGCTATCGGTAATTAATCTGCAAGGGAAAGTCATAATACAGCAAAACCTTGTCAGCAAAAAGGGATTGAATTATGCAGCTCTATCACTTTCCCAACTGAAGGAAGGGATGTACTTATTGCATATCCAGAATCAAAGAATTGCTGAAACCATTAAATTCATAAAAAACTAAATTACAAGAAAATGAAAAGTACACTTTCAATTTTATTCGCATTGTTTTTGTTCAATTCAGTCGTATCAGCTCAAGATACGCTTTATATTTACAAGTCAGGAAATCTCGTGTTTGAGCGTGCTGTGTCTGACATTGACAGCATTACTTTTTCCCTGGCAGAACAGAACACAGTGGCCGATGTAGATGGAAATATTTACACCATCGTTGAAATAGGCTCACAGACGTGGTTTGCCGAAAACTTACGCACCAGCCACTACAAGGACAACACGCCTATTCCTCTGGTTATTGAAAATGCGGAATGGAATAATCTATCAACAGGTGCATACAGCTGGTACAATAATGATTCGGCTACTCATGAAATTCCTTATGGGAAGCTGTATAACTGGTATGCCGTAAATAGCGGAAAACTTTGTCCGGCTGGATGGCATGTTCCCGTTGAATCAGAATGGCTCGAACTTGCTAATAATCTAGGTGGAACTGGTGTTGCAGGGGGAAAGTTAAAAAGTACCGGTACTATTGAGGAAGGAACAGGCTTATGGGAAGCTCCAAACACAGATGCCACAAACGAAACTGGGTTTACAGGGCATCCGGGTGGCCGTCGCTACGCTAATGGATCGTTCGAGCAAAAAGAGATAAGAGGTACATGGTGGAGCTCTTTGGATGTTCCAGGTTCAGCCTTCTTTTGGAGCTTAGGAAATAATACAGGAGGCTTAAACGGTGCGAGTCAGTCATTTAATAACGGGATGTCTGTACGCTGTGTCAAAGATGAGTAGTTAAATATCTCTGTACAATAAATCCATCAGTGTAGTTTTATTTTAGGTTTTTGTGTAAAAAAGCTTCTGATATTCTTGAAGTAGCACGAATTGGATGACTGCTTTAGATTTATGGCCGAAATCTGACACAGGCAATTTTCATTGCTGACCAAACAGCATTTGAGCATATATTACTTTCAATCAAAGAGATGCGCCTTAAGCTAAAATTTAGTGCATCAAAGGTTAATTCATGGGTTTTATTTTTAATTCTCCAGCTAATTTTAATTTCAAATTAATTTTTGTTTGGCTCGCAGCATTAATAAAACTGAAAATCTGTTGCTTATAGCCGTGTTGAATGTTATATTTGTGGGGATTATCAGGGTGGTATTTTCAGGATCAAAAACCAAATTTTAATAAAATGGCAAAGGTTTTAGTGTTGGGAGCCGGTATTTCAGGTCACACAGCAGCTGCGTTCTTGCGCAAGAAACTCTCCAAAAAGCATCAGGTCATTGTTGTTTCACCGGCCAGTTATTACCAATGGATTCCGTCTAATATTTGGGTGGGGGTAGGACGGATGACAGTAGATCAGGTTCGGTTTAAGCTGGCTCCACGTTACAAACGCGTTGGAATCGAATTTCATCAGGCACTTGCTGTAAGCATTCACCCCGAGGGGGAATCAGCATCTTCGCAAGCTTTCGTAAAAGCTGTTTATACCTTGCCCGAACGTAAGGGAGAAGAAATTAAGCTGGAGTATGATTACCTGGTGAATGCAACCGGCCCAAAACTCAATTTTGAAGCAACGGAGGGTTTGGGTCCCGAAAAAAATACGGTTTCAGTTTGCTCTTTTGATCATGCGGCTCACGCCTGGGAGAAATTGCAATCAGCCATAGCGAAAATGCAAAATGGACAAAAACAACGTTTTGTAATCGGTACAGGACATCCGATGGCAACTTGTCAGGGTGCCGCTTTTGAATACATCCTGAATGTGGCTTATGAGATAAGGAAACGCAAGCTTTCGCATATGGCCGATCTTACCTGGCTTACCAATGAGTATGAATTGGGCGATTTTGGCATGGGTGGTGCTCACATCAAAAGAGGGGGTTACATTACCTCAACCCGTGTTTTTGCCGAAAGCTTTCTGCGCGAAAACAATATTCACTGGATCAAACGTGCCGGTGTAAAAAAAGTGGAGCCCGGACTGATTCATTATGAAACACTGGATGGTGACCATCATACGCTGGAATTTGACTTTTCAATGCTCATTCCCGGGTTTGCCGGGGTAGGTCTTAAAGCTTTTGATAAAAATGGAGCTGATATCAGTTCCACGCTTTTTGCACCTAACGGTTTGATGAAAGTGGATGCAGATTACACTGCCAAACCTTATGAAGAGTGGAGCGTGAATGATTGGCCCGAAACTTATCGCAACAGGGATTATCCGAATATTTTTGCTCCGGGAATAGCTTTTGCACCTCCTCACGGGATTTCTAAACCGATGATTAGCAAAAACGGAACCAATATTTTTCCTACCCCGCCACGTACTGGAATGCCTTCGGGCGTAATGGGAAAGATTACAGCACTCAATATCATCAACCTGATTAAGAAAGGCGAACATGAGCTTAAACACCGTGCCAGCATGGGACGGATGGGTGCTGCCTGCATTATATCTGCCGGATATGGCATGACGAAAGGTGCCGCGGCTACCATGACGGTTTTCCCAATTGTGCCTGATTTTGAAAAATTTCCGGATTATGGCCGCGATATCAGCTATACCATGGGCGAAGCCGGATTAGCCGGACACTGGCTTAAATGGTTTATGCATTATATGTTTTTGCACAAAGCCAAAGGCTATCCTTTTTGGTATTTGCTTCCTGAGTGAAATTATTATCAAAAAAATCAATTATCATGAAAAATCGACCTGTAATACCTTATAGCGAAGAGTTTTATCCACCTGTGCCTACCAAAGGAACGATGTTTTGGCGTAAATTTGTACCCTGGCAATTGTTACGGTTCTTGGTGCTTAACATAAAGATTTTAAGAATCGTAGTCGGCGGACATTCCTGATAAAATGTTGGTATTCAATCGTTTGAAAACTTTGTTAGTCAATCGAAATTTATTTTGTTTTGAAAAAAAATGAATTGCAATCAACTGGTAGTAATTCTTATTCAATTAGTTCAATCCTGAAAGTAATTCCCAATGTTGGAAGATGGTCTATAAATTGGATAATTATAAATTTCACAAAAATTTTAACACATTAATAAACAGCTAATTAAATAATTGGCATAACACTTGATTTTAGGATTACAATCAATATTATAAAATATGAAAGCTTTAAAAATTTTTACATTTGTATTACTCAGCACACTGGTGTTTGCTGCCTGTAATAGAAACAATGATATCAATGATCCAGGTGAAGATCCGGTGATCGAATCAGTAAATGATTTAATTGTTCCTCCTGATTTCGACTGGAAGACACAGCAAACCATCGATGTGGTTGTAAGTCTTCCGCAAACCGGTGAGCTAAAGCCGCTTTTGATTACCAATCGTGATGGTTCAAAGCGTTATTTCCGCGGTTTCCCTGAAGATGGTTCCAGAACCCTGAGAACCAAGATCACATTGCCGGCTTATGAATACGAGTTGAGGCTGATCTACAGCGGGACTAACGGACCCAATATGGCCTTCATCAGCAATGGCGAAATGTATTACGACTTTGCTTCCAGCCAAAAATCCTTGACTGTTGTTGGTTGTGATCTCAGCAATTTCACCACCTATTCAAAAGGTGGCTGGGGACAAAAGGCTGCCGGAAATAATGTGGGCGTTCTTCGCGATCAGTATTTTGATCAGGTTTATTCTGACGGTCTTGTAATTGGCGATCCTGATAATTACACCATTACTTTTGATAATGCAAGTGATGTAGAAGAGTATTTGCCTGGTGGTGGTGGTCCGGAAGTTTTGAATCGAAGCTGGATGAATCCCGGGAAAAAGGATAAATTGGGTAATATGGCCGATCAAATCATCGCTGCCCGATTGAATCGTGATTACAATGCTGCTGGTTTCCTTGGCGTGAACCCTGCCTATGAGCTGGGCGAACTGGTCTTCATTGATGGTCCCTTTGCTAATGTAAGCGTCAATGACTTTTTAGCAATGGCCGAAATTGCACTCGGTGGCGGTGGATTAAATGGTTTTAGTGTGAACGACTATGCCAGTACAGCTGAAAATATTATTAACAGCTTCCACGAAGGCAATAACCACGGAATCCTTACCTGTCCTGCCGATCCTGTGCTCGAAGATCCTTTTGTTGAGCTCACGGCATCCTGCATTGATGGCGATGTGGTTTTCACGCTTACCAATACTGGTGATGGCGCAATGAATTCTGCATTTTCAGGTTCACTTTACAAGAACAGCAATGAAATAGAAAACTTTACTTACCAGCTGGATGTAAACGAATCTTTTGTAATCATGGCTTCAGGTTTTAACACTGATGTTTTTGAAATTACTGTTGAAACACCTCAGAATGAAACGCTTGAAGAAACACTCACTGGTTGTGGTGCAGAGGAAGAAGAGGAAGAAGAAGAAACTACCGAACAGCTGGGCGGCACATTGGCTTATGAAGACCTCTGGCCAGGAAAAGGTGATTACGATTTCAACGATCTCGTGATTGATTATGAGTTCGATATTGTAAAAAACAATCAGGAAGTTGTACAATCTATCACCGCCACATTTGTCGTAAAAGCTTTCGGTGCCTCTTATCACAATGGGTTTGGATTCACATTCCCAACCCTTAGCCCTGCAGATATAGTTTCGGTAAGCGGCTATGATGTGATAAACACTGCTGTGTTTGATATCGCAGGCAATGGCCTCGAAAACGGTCAAAGCAAAGCAACTATCATCGTATTTGATGATGCCCGCCGTGTGATGCCTCAAACTACTGGTGGTATTGGCGTGAACACCCAACTTGGATACGACTATATAGAGCCGGTAACAATAAGTCTGGAGATTATTTTTGCCTCCAATGCTATTACCTACAGCGAACTCAATATTGGAGCCTTTAATCCTTTCCTTATTGTAAATACCGAAATCAATGGTGTTCCTGGTGATCGTGGCCTTGAAGTGCATTTACCGAATTACGAACCATCTGATTTATTCGACACAAGCTATTTTGGTCAGATGGAAGATGCTTCAGATCCGGCGCAAGGAAAATACTTTGTTACAGAAAATAATCTTCCCTGGGCAATTAATATTGCAGAGCCTTTTGATTGGGTAATTGAATTTCAGGATATTACGGGTGCCTATCATGTATTTGCTGAATGGGCCCAGAGTGGCGGAATTAACTACCCTGACTGGTATCAGAATAATACCGGCTATCGCAATAATAACCTTATTTATCCGATGCAGATCGGTAACTAACAACAAACAAGTCAGCTTTCATATTTATTGGTTGGCAAAGCCATCTCCAATTCTGGGGATGGCTTTTGCGTTAATAATCGCAGGTTAAACTCTTGGTTTTTGCAGCATATTTTTACGTTATGGGGTGATATAAAATA
>JAQVGO010000032.1 GCA_028696715.1 Bacteroidales bacterium | reverse complement strand
CCCAAAGCACTAAAATTCTGATAAAATTCGCAATTGACCAATTTCGGATCGGAAAATTCAAAAGACAAAGCACCTCCAACGCCTGTAGAAGAATTAGCTTCAAAATAGGATCCGGAAACTTCCGGAAGCGATGCCCTGAAAGCCACAGCACCGCCATAGCCGTAATCCATGCCATCGTTGCCGGCAAAGCTATTCAGGAATTCGCATTTTCTGATCAAAATATCAGCCTTGTTGGCATAAACCGCGCCGCCACGATAAAAAGCATAATGATGATCGAACAAACACTGTTCAATACGAATTTTACTGAAATTATCAATCCTAAAAGCACCGCCATAGCCATTGGCCGAATCGCCGGCTGCCTTGCCATAATAAAACCGGCAAAACTCAAAAATGGAAGAATCGCTTTCAGGTAAAGTTTGCTCAAATCGGAAACCATTCCAACCACCTGAGGTGCTGTGATAATCCGAAAATCCGCTGGTATCAGCAATTGTAAAACTTACAGGCTGGTTATAACTGGCGCGTGCGTCCACACTTCCCAACACATGCATACTAAAATAACCCTCAAAAACAATGGTTGTATTTGGTGCAATAACAAGCTGTTCGCCGGCCGGAACAATGATGTCGCAACTCACAAAAACAGTATCATAATTCCACAATCCGCTTTGGCTACCGCAGGCATTGTAATTATTTTGTGCCAAGGCAAAATGAGTTGCCAAGAGCATAAATCCCAACAAAATCTTACGCATGAACTTAGGTTTTGGTTTGTGAGGTAAAGGTAAAAATTTTACTACCTGATAAAAAAAGATTGCTGCATAAAATATTATCTGGTAACAATCGTTTGCATAAAAAACATTGCCATAGGATCAGACTTTACACAACCTATTTTTGTTGAACCAAAATCTTATCAAAATGAAGCATGCAATCATGATTTTGCTGGCAATGTTATTTTTATTTTCTTGCAAAAAAGACGAGAATCAACCAGAACCACAGCCTACTCCCGAAGAGCCCGCCTTCAATTTAGCCCTTGAAGTTGGTAATTATTGGGTTTACAATCATTACCGGATTGACTCGGGACACATTGAAATTCCCATGAACCGAATGGATTGTACCTGGGTAGATCGCGATACCACAATTAACACTTTCAATTATGTAATTTTGGAAAACGAAGGACATCTGCTCAATCCGGGCGAAAATAAAATTGTTCGTGATTCAGCAGGTTATCTTGTAAATAATTCCGGAGAGATATTTTTCTCCAGCACAAATTTTACAGATACCTTATATCGCTTGGTAACTTATTATCCTGATGAAACTATCCTTTATGAGCTGACAGCCAAAATGGAAAAACCTGATCAAGCTGTTGAAGTGGATGCCGGAAGCTTTGAAGCATTAAACTTTAAGTCAACCATTACATTTACGCAGGATATGGGTGGTGGCACAACACAATACCTCAATGCCTATTACGCTGACAGCGTTGGTTTGGTGTTGGATACTTATAAAATGGTTTCCTCATCTTCTTATTACGAACGCAGGCTGGTTCGTTTTTACGTTTCGGAATAAAGAAATATTGTAATAATCTGTTTGTGTTTTGATTGTCAAAACAATATGAATTAAATGCCTGGCAATTTCCTTTCACCAGGCATTTTTTTGTAAACTAAACCAGCATTATTTCATCGAATTCTTAATTATTGCTTCATTTTCTTCATAAGCCTCAGCCATTACTTCATCAATAATTCCGCCCATCATGCCGGCCATTAGTTTGGAGTTCATCCGCGAAAAATACACTTTGCCATCGGCGCGTTCGTAAATCGCTACGCGACAGGGCATCATGCTGCTCACAATTCTTTCCTCATCTTCTTTGAGGATTTTGGCAGCATGATCAGGATGGCAAAGCTCAAATACTTTCACAGCACGCACATCGTGACCAAATTTATCCATAGTAGCCTGTAAATCATGTACTGCCGGAATTTTCCAATTGGCCTGGGCTACTGATTTTTCAAAACGTTCCACTGTTGTGTTAAAATCATACGGGCTTTCACTTTCGATCAACATCATTTTAGGTGCCATGCTATTAACGATCAGCAGTGCCAGCACCACACCGAAAACCAATCCGGCGATTCCAATTCCAATTTGTTTCATTTAGTTTAGTTTGAGTTAATAAGTTTACAAAAATACATCATTTCCACATGAAAATATCTATAAATTTTAAATAAGTCATTGATTACGTGGTTTTTATTTAGTAATATTATTTATTGTAAGCGATTGATAGTTTTGTAAAATCTTAAAATCATTCAATCAAAAAAGTCTTAGTTTTGCCTGTATAAAAAACCATTTTTGTTTGAAAAAGTTAGTTGTCGTTTTATTTTTTTGTTTGCTAATGGCTTCCTGTTCGAGTCTTCGCAGCCCGCACAGGCCGGTGCAAAAGCCAAAGAAAAAAAGCCGCTGCAACGAATGTCCTTCCTGGTCGTTTGTTAAGCCTGAATCACACAAATTAATCACCTATGACGCCTGAAGAAAAAGCCATCCTGAAGCGTTTCTTGCCGGCCAATTCGCTTGATATGGTGTGCGACAGCATCAAAAAAGAAAACATCAACCTGCGGATTACGGCCAGTCGTTCGACCCGTTTGGGCGATTTCAGGCCACCAAAACAAAGCGGTGATCCTTTTCGCATTTCACTCAATCACGATTTAAACCCTTATCAATTTCTAATCACTTTTGTACACGAACTGGCTCATCTTAAAGTGTTTCAGCAATACAAAAACAAAGTTCAAGCACATGGCACTGAATGGAAATATTGGTTTCAGCTTTTAATGACGCCTTATTTTGAGTTGGGTGTTTTTCCAGCTGATCTGCAGCATGAGCTAGTGCGTTATCTGAGCAATCCTAAAGCAGCAAGCGGCACAGATTTGAAACTGACCCGTTGTTTGCAACAATACGATACAAAGCAAAGAACCAAACCCACCATTGAAGAAATAGCTGTTGGAACAGTTTTTAAAATTCCCAACGGACGCACATTCGTGAAAGGTGAACAACTTCGAAAACGCTACAAATGTCAATGTCTGGATTCGAAACGCTGGTATCTTTTTAATCCTATCGCAGAGGTATTTGTTGTTAATCAATAGTTTATTACTCTCAATAACTCTTATTTAAGGATTGCAAAAAAACCATACATTTGCCTAACACTCAAACGAAGCCACATGCCTATACTTGGTACCATCATCAAAAAAGCCTATGAGCTTAGAAATTTACCAGTAGAAAAGAAAAAACAAAACCTCCAACCCATTCAGGCTCAACGCGATGTTTTAAAAAAACTCTTACGTAAAGCACAATTCACTGCCTTTGGCGAATATTACGATTTCGACAGCATACTCGACAAGAAAGACCTTACCGAAGCATTCAGAAAAAACGTTCCTGTTTTTGACTACAACAGCATGTACAAACAGTGGTGGTATCGCGCCCTGAATGGTGAACCTTACGTGAGCTGGCCCGGAAAAGTTAAATATTTTGCACTAAGCAGCGGCACTTCTGAAGCCTCAAGTAAACATATTCCTGTTACTGCCGATATGTTGAATGCCATCAAAAGGGCTAGTGTAAGGCAACTGGTATCTACCTCAAAATATAATTTCCCGGTTCATTTCTACGAGAAAGGCATGTTGATGATCGGTGGCAGCACACACCTGCAATACAACGGAACCTATTATGCAGGAGATCTTTCGGGCATCACAGCCGGAAGCCTGCCTTTTTGGTTTCAACATTTTTACAAACCAGGCAAACGGATTTCGAAAACCGCAGACTGGGCTACCAAGCTCAACGAAATGGTTCGCAAAGCGCCCAGCTGGGATATTGGCGTTATTGTTGGCGTTCCGGCATGGGTGCAAATTCTGCTCGAACGAATCATCAAGGAATACAATCTGAAAACCATCCACGATATCTGGCCAAACCTTACCGTTTATGTTCATAGTGGTGTTTCGTTTGCTCCTTATGTAAAAAGTTTCGAAAAGCTTTTTGACAAACCCATGATATATTCTGAAAGCTATCTGGCCTCCGAAGGTTATATTGCCTACCAAAACAGTCTCGATCGAAGGACAATGGAGTTAATTGTTGATAATGGTATCTACTACGAATTTATTCCATTTAACGATGATAATTTTGATGAGGAAGGCAATCTGAAGGACAACCCAACAACACTAAAACTTGAAGAAGCACAAAATAATGTTGAATATGCCTTACTGCTTTCGACCAATGCGGGGGCATGGCGCTATTTGATTGGTGATACAATAAAATTTACAGATGTTTCTCATTGTGAAATTATTATTACAGGCCGTACAAAACATTATTTAAGCATTTGTGGCGAACATCTTTCGCAGGAAAATATGAATCGGGCCATTGAGCTTTTGCAGGAAGAATTCAATATCGAAATTTGTGAGTTTACAGTAGCCGGCATACGTCATGATTCGCTTTTTGCTCATCACTGGTATTTAGGTATCGACAGCTATATTGACCCACAAGTAGCTATACGAAAAATCGATGAATACCTCAAACAGCTCAACGATGACTATATGGTTGAGCGCACCGAAGCCATTAAAGAACTTTTTATTGATATTTTGCCCACACAGGTATTTTACGATTATATGAAAAAACTGGGAAAAGAAGGTAGTGCCAATAAATTTCCGCGTGTGTTAAAAGGCCAACGGTTCGACGACTGGCAAAACTATCTAAATAGTTTACCTTAAATCAGATTTTTGGAGATACTATGAGTGCATTATTTTTTGAAGGCATTTTGTTAGGACTCACACTTGTTACCTTTTTTGGTTTTGGACCGGCATTTTTTGCTCTGGTACAAACCAGTATTCACAGGGGTTTCGGTCCGGCTGCCCTGCTTGCAATCGGGATTTTTCTGAACGATGTAGTTATGGTAGTATTGTGCCTGATGGGTGCCGTGCAAATCGTAACAGCTCCAAGCAATTACCTTTGGTTTGGCATCAGTAGTGGGGTTATATTGATAATTTTCGGACTGGTAACTTATACCCGAAAAGTGTCATCACCTTCCGAAAGTGCGGATGATGAGGTGGATCTTCCGGTGCAAATGAAAGGCCCAAGCTGGTTTACCTATATCGCAAAAGGTTTTTTTATGAATATCGTAAATCCCTTTGTCTGGATTTTCTGGGTAGGTGTTGTGGTTGGAATCTCGGCACGGATGGGAGGCGATGAAACCAGGCTTACAACTTTTTTTAGCGGTACCTTAATCACTGTTTTACTTGGCGATCTGCTAAAAGCCTATGGTGCATATTCCATTAAGCGGTTTTTTACTTCCAGGATGATTGGCCTGCTCAATAAAATTGCTGGTATTGGTTTGATTATTTTTGGACTTTTCCTGATTGGAAGAGTTATCTTTGAATATTCATTTTAACCAAAAAGACAATTCCTTATGAAAACACAAATTACTCGCAACTGGTGGTCGTTTGCACTAAATGGCCTGGTAGCCATACTCTATGGTATTCTGGCACTCACCCTGCCCGAAGGAACGCTTATTGTTGTTGCCCGATATACCGGGATAGTAATTCTGCTTACTGGAATTGTTTTTGGGTTAATTAGCTACAACCGCCATAAAAATGGTTTAAAATATGGCATCATGCTTATGCAAACCATAACACTTACGCTGCTGGGTGTTTTGATTTTGATCTATACCGAAGAAACACTCAATTTCTTTATAACATTGATTGGAATCTGGGCGTTGATCACGGGTATCATACAATTGATTGCCCTGGTAAATATTAGCGGAAGTTTAGGAAATAAAAACTTCTTCCTGATCAACGCCATTATCAGTTTGATATTTGGACTTCTACTGATAATCAATCCATTTGCCATGGCCAAAACACTCATTGTTATCAGTGGATTACTGGCCTTGTTTTTTGGTTTTGTAATGATATGGTTTGCTTTTAGCCTGCGCGAACTGCAAAAAACGATCCCTCACGAGGAGGTTTAACAATCGGTATCAGCTAATCTTCTTCAAATTTAATATCCTTGATATTCAGTTGCAGGCTGATATTGTTTTTCCATTCATTTTCTTCGAGATGATATACAATACTAAATGGCTCGCCGCTGCGGATGCGTTCGTAATGATGCGCCTGCTGAAAGGCAATGCCCGACACGGCAGCACTACGACTTGTTTTTTGCATCATACTGAGCTTAAGGTGCTTTTGACCAACAATTTTTGAGCGTCCGGTATCAATTACCTGCTCCGAAAGAAACACCGGTGCCATATTTCCCGGCCCAAAAGGAGAGAATTGTTTCAGGATGCGCATAAATTTTGAGTTAATATCTGAAAATAAAATGGGCAGATCAATCTCTATTTCCGGAATCAAAAGCTCGTCATCAATAAATTCATTAACATATTGATTAAACTTTTTTCTAAATTTTTCAAGATTTTCTGGTTTTAGCGAAAGACCTGCTGCATACATATGACCGCCAAAATGCTCAAGCAAATCCGAACAATGATCAATGGCATCATATACATCAAAATTTTTGACAGAGCGCGCCGAGCCTGTGACAAAATTATTGGATCGTGTTAAAATAATGGTTGGCCGGTAATAATTGTCCGTAAGCCTGGAAGCCACAATTCCTATTACACCCTTGTGCCAGTTTTCGTTGAATAAAACAGTACTTTTAGCAGATTTCAGCAACTGATCCTTTTCAATCATCGCGAGTGCTTCTTCAGTAATCTGATTATCCAGGTTACGCCTTTCGGTGTTCATATCATTAATGGCTTCGGCAAGTTTTTCGGCATGGCTGGTTTTGTCGGCCAGCAAAAGTCTCACCGAATCGCTGGCTTTTTCGATGCGACCGGCTGCATTAATACGCGGCCCGATTAAAAATACCAAATCACTAATAGTTAAAACCTTATTCAAAACATTTCCGTCCTTATCCGTACCATCCGCACGACGCTCAACCTTGGCATATTTAAGTACCGATTCGAAGCCGGGCCTGGGATTGGTATTCAACTGCCGCAAGCCATAATAAGCCAACACCCTGTTTTCGCCTGTTATAGGCACTATGTCGGCTGCAATACTTACTGCCACCAGATCAAGGTGACTTACCAGTTCATCAAAAGGATCCTTTAGTTTCTCTGCCAGGGCCGAAATTAGCTTAAAACCAACTCCGGCACCCGAAAGTTCTTTAAAAGGATAATTACAATCTGGTCTTTTAGAGTCGAGCACTGCCACTGCCGGCGGCAAGTTATCGCCAGGCCGGTGATGGTCACAAATAATGAAATCAACATGGCGCTCATTGGCATACGCAATTTTCTCCACTGCTTTGATGCCACAATCCAGAGCAATCACAAGGTTTATATTGTGATCTGCAGCATGGTCTATCCCTTTATAAGAAATCCCGTATCCCTCGTCATATCGGTCGGGAATATAAAACTCAATACGTTTTTTAAAGTATTTCTTGAGGTAGGAATAAACGAGTGCCACAGCTGTAGTACCATCCACATCATAATCGCCATAGATGAGTATTTTTTCATTCCGCGCGATGGCTTTCAAAATGCGTTCAACGGCTTTGTCCATATCCTTCATCAGGAAAGGATCGTGTAAATGCTCAAGTGAAGGTCTGAAAAAATATTTTGCTTCCTCAAAAGTTCGAATATCACGCTGTGCCAATAAGCCGGCCAAAGGCTTACCTATCGACAAAACTTCTGCCAGATGGTTAACCACTTGCACATCACCCTGTTGCTTATATACCCATCTGTTTTCCATTCAGGCTGTTTTTTAACTGGTAAAATTAACAATAATATACGAGCTTTCAAGCCTGAAATCAAAAAACCATTTATATTGATTTATATAACTGGTTTTTAAGGACATATATTATTCCTAGAAGCTCGATCTCATGGCTTCAACCGGATCAAGACGAGAGGCCGACCAGGCAGGAATAAATCCGGATAATAATCCAATAAAGGCAGAAACAAATATTCCCAATAAGATATTTTGTAACGATAAAATCATGGTAAAACTTGTTGTGGAGGTGATTATCAAAGCAATGACCAACACAATTAACAAACCGACTATTCCGCCTAATACGGATAAAAAAACAGCTTCAAATAAAAATTGTAACAAAACAAAATAGTTCTTGGCTCCCAATGATTTCTGAATACCAATCTGGCTGGTACGTTCCTTTACCGAAACAAACATTATGTTTGCAATTCCAAAGCCACCAACAAGCAAAGAAAAACCACCAATAATCCATCCCACAATAGCAATCACACCAAAAAACTGATCGAAACCACGGTTGATGATATCCATTTCGTTGATGGCAAAATTATCTTCGGCAGCAGGTTTTAATTTGCGCAACGAACGCATAATACCAGTAAGCTCGTCTTTGAGTTCTTCGTTAGATACATTTGGTTTTACCTTTGCCAGTATTGTGGTTCCTGTAGCGCGCAAATCAATCACATTCCGGGCAAAATTGATCGTAATAAAAGCCGAATTATCTTCTGATCCACCAAAAATATTATCCCCCGTTTTAGCAAGTACTCCAATCACATCCATGCGGCGACCAAAAACCTTAACCGAACGACCAATTGGATCGGCACCCGGAAAAAGCGTTTCCGCTACATCAGCCCCTATGATGATGACATTGCGTCCGGATTGCGATTCAAGCGGTGTAAAATATCTTCCTGATCCAATATCCATCGACATCACACGGTCATAATCATGCGAAACAGCATTAATTCCACTATTTTCGATGGTTATATTTCCTGCGCTGATATTTCGTGAAACACTTACCATAAAAGTAAAAGCTTCGGCGGCATTGCTGCGACGTTGCAGCTCAGCCAATTCGCGCAAGTTCGTTTCTGGTCGTTGCCAATATTTCCACCAGGGATAATCACTTCCACCCATCGCCCAGGGCCATTTCTGAATAAATAACACATTGTCGCCCAATGAACTGATATCATCCCGGATGGCTTTTTCGAGACTGTCGAAAACAGAAAAAACAGCAATGATTGAAAAAATTCCAATCGTAATTCCTAAAAGTGACAACACTGTTCGCACCTTATTCACAATCAATGCAGATAGTGCAAATTGAAAACTTTCCAGTATCAGTCGAAAAAGAATCATAAAGATATTTTAGGTTGTAAAAATAAGGATTTCGATTGGGAAAGCCACCATCCTAAAAATTTTACTGCACAATGAAATGGATATATTCGGGTTTATCCTAAAAATTAGCTTTTATTCATTGCTTCACCCGTCATTTTTTAATAATCTTGCAGACTGAAAATCAAAATATTCGCTTGCCTTGAAAAAAATCAAAAACGCTTTAATTTCAGTTTTTTACAAAGATAAACTCGAACAGATTGTACAATTGTTGCATCAGCTTGATGTGAAGCTTTTTGCAACAGGTGGCACTTACGACTTTATCCAAAATTTAAACCTTCCGGTAACGGATGTTGAATCTCTAACAGGCTACCCATCTATCCTTGACGGACGTGTAAAAACTTTGCATCCAAAAGTTTTTGGTGGCATATTGGCACGCAGCTCACAAAGCAGTCACCGCAATCAACTTGCACAATTTGAAATTCCTGCTTTTGATCTCGTAATTGTTGATCTCTACCCTTTTGAACAAACCGTATCCTCATCCAGCGATAAACAGCAAATCATCGAAAAGATTGATATTGGCGGCATTTCGCTTATCAGGGCAGCTGCCAAAAATTATGAAGATGTGCTTATCGTGCCTTCAGTCAGATATTATGAGGACTTAATAAACTTGCTAAAAACACAAAACGGAGAAACCAGTCTGGAAAACCGACTTCATTTTGCCGGACTTGCATTTGGGATAAGTTCACATTACGATGCAGCTATTTATAACTGGTTTGGCGGCCGTGCCGAAGAAGGCGTAAGACTCAGCCTGAGCCAATCCAAGAAGCTTCGCTATGGCGAAAATCCGCATCAGCAAGGCAGGTTTTACGGGCAGCTTGACGAGCTTTTTGAGCAACTGCATGGCAAAGATTTATCCTACAACAACCTGCTTGATCTGGATGCCGGCCTCAATTTGATCAAAGAATTTGACACTACCACTTTTGCCATTCTAAAACACAACAACGCCTGTGGAATTGCAAGTCGCGATACGGTTGATAAAGCCTATGAAGCTGCACTGGCCGGCGATCCTGTTTCGGCCTTTGGCGGAGTGCTTATCAGCAACCGCATCATAGACCAAAAGACTGCCGGAATCATAAACAGTCTCTTTTTTGAAATCATCCTTGCGCCTGATTATGAAAAAAATGCGCTACAAATCCTGCAATCCCGAAAAAATAGAATAATTTTGCGATTGCGGCCTGCTGCATTACCTCAAAGTATTTACAAAACGGCATTAAACGGTTTTCTGGCTCAGGACAAAGACCTTAAAACAGAAACTGCTGAAGATATGAAAGCAGTTACTCATAAACTACCCGAAAACTGTCAATATGATGATTTGGTATTTGCCAACAAGGTGGTAAAGCATACCCGCTCAAATGCTATTGTTCTGGTAAAAAACAAACAATTGCTAGCTTCTGGTGTGGGTCAAACTTCACGGGTAGATGCGCTGAAACATGCCATTGCCAAAGCTCAAAGTTTTGGGTTTGGACTGAAAGATGCAGTGATGGCTTCAGATGCCTTCTTCCCCTTTGCCGATTCGGTAGAACTGGCAAACCAGGCAGGAATAAGTGCAATAGTGCAGCCGGGTGGCTCAGTACGCGATCAAGACTCAATCGATTACTGTAACAAGCACAATATGAGTATGGTTTTTACCGGAACCAGACATTTTAAACATTAAAAAACAAGGCACTATGGGACTATTTTCATTTCTGAATAAAGAGATTGCCATCGACCTCGGAACGGCAAACACGATTATAATTTACAACGACAAAGTGGTGGTTGATGAGCCTTCCATTGTGGCCATTCAGCGCGACACCGGCAAAATTATCGCCGTGGGTAAAAAAGCCATGATGATGCATGGTAAAACACACGAAAACATCAAAACTATCCGACCACTTCGCGATGGTGTTATTGCCGATTTTCAGGCTGCTGAATACATGATGCGTGAAATGATTAAAATGATTGGCATCAAAAGCCGGTTATTTCCTCCTGCCCTCAAAATGGTGATCTGTATCCCATCCGGTATTACCGAAGTGGAAGAAAGAGCTGTAAAAGATTCGGCCGAACAAGCCGGCGCCAAAGAGGTGCGATTGATTCACGAACCTATGGCTGCTGCAATTGGTATTGGCATTGATGTGCTGGAGCCAACCGGCAATATGATCATTGATATTGGAGGAGGCACCAGCGAGATTGCCGTTATCGCACTGGGAGGAATTGTTAACAACAAATCAATCCGTATTGCAGGCGATGATTTTAATGCTGATATTGAAGAATATATGCGCAAACAACATAATATCAACATTGGCGAGCGCACTGCAGAGCGGATTAAAATAGAAGTAGGTGCTGCCTTGCCAAGTATTGATAATCCACCGGATGATTTCCCGGTGCATGGTCGTGATATGCTCACAGGTATCCCGAAAGAAATAAAAGTGAATTACACCGAAATAGCGCATTGCCTTGATAAAAGTATTTCGAAAATTGAAGCCGCCGTGCTAAATGCTTTGGAGATGACACCTCCCGAGCTTTCTGCCGATATTTACCGAACAGGTATTTACCTGGCCGGAGGGGGATCATTGCTTCGAGGCCTCGATAAACGATTGCACCACAAAACTAAATTGCCAGTGCATGTTGCCGAAGACCCATTGCGTGCTGTAGCCCGCGGAACAGGCATTGCGCTTAAAAACTTTGATAAATTCCCCTTCCTTATCAAATAACAGGAACCCAGCTCAACAGGTATGATTAACCTGATTCGTTTTATTCAGAAACACCATGTGCTGCTGCTATTTTTGTTGCTAGAGTTTATTGCTTTGAGTATGCTTTTCAAAAGTAATACCTACCACCGATCAGCTGGCTTTACAATGAATAGTGCAGTAAGTGGTGTGTTTTACAGGATTCATAAATCGATGACAGATTATTTCTACCTGCAACAAACCAACGAAATGCTGGCAAGCGAAAATGCCACACTGCGCAGGCAACTTGCATATCAATCAAGTAATCTGTTTGAAGATACACTATCACTTGCAGATACCATTTATCATTTTATTCCAGCCAGGGTAATAAGTAATAATGTGCATTTTCGAAATAATTACATCATCCTTAACAAAGGTTATACTGCTGGCATACAAAAAGATATGGGAATAATTTCTCCAAAAGGTGTGGCAGGAATCATTACTGGTGTAAGCAAAAATTATGCGATCGGAATGAGTTTATTACACAAGTTTGCAACGATAAGCGTACGATTTAAAAACAACGGACATCTGGCCAATCTCAGCTGGCAGGGCGGTGATTTTCGTTTCGGACAAATTGACCATATCCCTACACATCTCGTTGTTAACAAAGGCGATACACTAATCACAAGTGGAAATTCGCACTTGTTTCCCGAAGGTATTTTAGTAGGCACAGTCGAAAGCTATCTTACCAGTGCTGATGGTGCTCTTAACAAAGCTGTTATCCGTTTTGCCACTGATTTTAATGCATTGCGCCAGGTTTATATTGTTGACAATAAACATAAATCCGAATTGGATTCGCTTTTAATGATACGCATAGATGAGTGATTTTTTTCGACATAGTCTCCGTTTTATTGTCCTGATCTTTATCCAGATTATGGTGCTTAATCATATTCGTATTGGAAATTATGTAAATCCTTTTATTTACCCGCTTTTTCTGATGCTTTTACCTTTTAGAATACCGCATTGGTTGCTTTTGTTCATGGGTTTTGGCACCGGATTTACGGTTGATTTGTTTATGTCCACACCCGGATTACACACTTCGGCTTCCGTTTTGCTGGCTTTTGTGAGACCTTATGTAGTTAGATTAGCATCAGGCGCCCCATTGCCCGAAAGTGCCTCAGAACCAACCGTCACAGAGATGGGAAACCGTTGGTTTTTTAGTTATTCTATTAGTCTGATTTTTGTTCATCATTTAACCTTATTTCTGTTGGAATCATTTGATCCGGCGCACCTTAGCGACAGCATTTACCGCATTTTGTTAAGTGTTCCCGTATCAGAAACGCTTATCCTTTTACTGGTTTTCTTTTTTCAAACTTCCCGAAAACGCTAAAAATGATCCAGTGCAATTTTTTGAAAGTAATTTATTGAACAAGAAAACTTAGTTTTGCGTTTAAATCCCAAACATTTTTCCCTATGAAACAAATCACGGTAATTTTAACAGTTGTAATCGGTTTTTTCCTTTTTTCGTGTCAACCAACTGAAAACGAAGCTCAGTTTACTCTAAATGTAAATTTGAATAATGCCGAAGCCAAACAAATAAAGCTTGAACAAAGAGTGAATGATGAATGGGTTACTGTAGATTCTGTTCAGCTGTCAGAAGGAAAAGCAAGTTTTTCAGGCTCTGTCGATTCTCCTGAGATTTATTACGTTACCATTGAAGGAATTCGCGGTGCAATTCCGGTTTTTATGGAAAATACTATCATTACATTAACAGCTGATGCTGATAATATACGCGAATATCAAATCGAAGGCTCGGCCAGCAACGACCGCCTTAAAGCTTTTGACGAAACCAACAAGGATTTTGATAAACAATTGCAGCAACATTACAATGCTTATCGCACAGCTGCCGAGGAGCAAAATGAAGAAGCGATGGCCGAAGCTGAAGCCTTGTATGATGAAACCGAAAGACAAAAAAACAGCTATCTTACTGAGTATGTCAAAAAAAACAATGCCGATGTCGTTTCGCATTATTTAGTTTATCGCAAAAGCTATGAATTTGATCTGGAAGCACTTGAAGGAATTGTTATCAATTTTGCCGAAACTCCCGAATCACCTTATCTTACCGCTCTAACAGAACGCGTAAAAATTTTGAAGCGTGTAGCAGTAGGACAGCCTTTTGTTGATTTTTCGCAAGAAAATCCGGATAGTGTTCTTGTAACTTTGAGTGATCATATTGGTCCAAAAGTATTGCTAGTTGATTTCTGGGCTTCCTGGTGTCAGCCTTGTCGTGCCGAAAATCCAAATATTGTAGCAATCCATAACGATTACAAAGACAAAGGTTTTGACGTGTTTGGTGTTTCGTTCGACACCGACCGCGACAAATGGCTCGAAGCCATTGAATCTGATCAATTAAACTGGACTCAGGTTTCTGATTTAGGTGGCTGGGGCAATGCTGCCGGAAAGCTTTATGGTGTACAATCTATTCCGCATTCCATTCTTTTGGACGAAAATGGCACCATTATCGCTAAAAACCTGAGAGGTGATAAGTTACGCGAAAAAGTAGCAGAAATTATTGGTGAATAACCCTAAGCTTTTTCTTAACTGTTCTGCTCTCGCCAAAGCTGATTAAAAGATTTTTTGGCAAACTTTGGCAAATTGCGTCTGTTTCCCCATTGTGAACCAAAGAAATATTTGAGCACCAGATTTTTAGTACCAGCTCCGGCAAAATCAACTAATTTTCTGTTATTCAAAATTCTTGTGCTGTTTTTCATCACAAAACGCTCCTTTGGCAATGTCCATCCTTCGCTAACTGCTTGGGCACGATTTAATAAAAGTAATTCATGCAATGGAATTTTCACAGGACAAACCTCTGTGCAGGCACCACATAAAGAAGAAGCAAAACTCAGGTGTTTGTTTTCCTTCATATCCTGCATATGAGGTGTAATCACTGATCCGATTGGCCCTGTGTAAGTAGTATCGTAAGTGTAACCACCAATATTTTTATAAACAGGACAAACGTTCAAACAAGCCCCACACCGGATACATGATAAAGCTGATCGTTGTCGGCTTTTTTCGAGCAATCTGCTTCGTCCGTTATCTAACAAAACAACAACCATCTGTGTTGAACTATCAGCTTGTTGCCGGGCAGCTGTTACGATTGAATTATAAGCCGTCATAACTTGTCCGGTTCCATGTGTGGCAAGCAATGGCCAAAACAAATCAAGATCATCAACAGATGGAAGCATTTTTTCAATGCCGGCAATTACGATATGTAATTTTGGAAAAGCCATAGACATCAGTCCATTACCTTCATTTTCGGTTAAGGCAATTCCACCAATATCTGCCAATAAAAAGTTAGCACCTGTTATGCCAGCACCGGCTTGTTGAAATTCTTCTCGTAATAAGGCCCGTGTGTAAGCTGTAATTTGTTCTGGCGTACTTTCAGTATCCGTTTGAAATTTTTGATGAAATAAGTTTGCCACCTCTTCCTTAGACTTATGCATGGCAGGTGTAACAATATGATACGGTTTTTCGCCTGCCAGCTGAACAATAAATTCACCAAGATCTGTTTCGAGTGATTGAATGCCATTTTTTTCGAGATGCTCGTTAAGTTTAATTTCTTCGGTAGTCATTGATTTTGACTTCACTACCTTTTTAACTTGCTCATCTTTAAGAAGTTTTATAATCAATGTCGCAGCTTCTTCTGCATGTCGTGCCCATAAAACTTTACCGCCATTGCGGGTAAAATTGGTTTCAAATTCAACCAGGTATTTGTCTAATTGCGCCAGGCTTTTATGCTTGATATTGGCAGCTCTTTGTTTGGCTATTTCTAAGTGATCGTATTGTTGTTTTCCTTTTTCAACAGCCTTGTCGTATTGCGAGATATTAAAATTGATCTTTTGACGGTGTTCTTTATCAAAAGCAACTTTTTCGGCATTTTTATTAAAATTAATAACTTTTTCGTTCATGTGCCCGATTAATGAATTTCTAGTTAAATCTCGATTTTTTTTACCCTTTGTTCGTGACGTCCTCCTTCAAAATCGGTATTCAAAAATACCTGCACCATTTCCCAGGCAAGTTCAAAAGAAATAAACCTTCCAGGAAGCGACAAAATATTAGCATCATTATGTTCGCGGGCTAATCTGGCAAGTTCAACATCCCAGCATAAGGCTGCCCGAACACCTTTATGTTTGTTTGCTGCCAGTTGTGCTCCGTTGCCACTGCCACACATGATTACTCCGAGAGGATATTTTCCATAGGCAATAGCGTCAGCAAGCGGATGAATCATATCAGGATAATCTACGCTTTCTGGTGAATTTGTACCAAAATCAACCACTTCATAACCTGCAGCACGTAATTTTTCGGCCAAAAATGATTTCATTTCAAAGCCTCCATGATCCGAAGCAAGTGGTATGAGTTTATGTTTGTTTGTCATTGTTGATAAAAATTTAGCACAAAATTATTCAATTTAATCGGCTTAAAGTTTTTATACTTTAAATTCAGCAAATTATACATTGACAAACAAAGATGAATTATTATTAAATTACTGAATTTGTGAATGTTATTACTTATCAACAATATATTTGTTAATAACGTTAAGAAGCTGTTATTAAGTCTTGATAAATAACTCCTTTTTCAACTTTGGCATCCGATTTTGTTTTCGATTGTTAATAAAGCTGTTTTTTTCAACAGTTTTCCACATGAAATTCACAAAATTTTTGACTGAAATTAACAAGTATTTATCAACAATTTTAGTTTTTGTACAAAAATAACCTGATATTATTTTATTGGTTTTCAACTGTTTAAATTAAAATTGTAATGTGAATTAAGTTGATAAAATGTGAATAACGACATTTACAAATTTTCAATCAGTTTTTTTTGAACCATTTCAACAGTAATAACAACAACAATATTTTTTTTAATTATTTATAAAAGAAGAATATTACTATTAATTGCTGTTGAAAAAATTTGAGCAACTGAAAACGTTTGAATTATGTTAAATTTGTTGCAGGAATAAATCTATCGAAACTTTTTAATCATGTCAGCAATAGTAAACGAAATAAACGAATTAAGAAAACAAAAGAATGCGATCATTTTGGCGCATTATTATCAGGTTCCTGAAATTCAGGATATTGCAGATTATGTTGGAGATAGTTTAGGCCTGGCACAACAAGCTGCGCAAACAAATGCTGATATCATCGTTTTTGCCGGAGTTCATTTTATGGCCGAAACAGCCAAAATATTAAACCCTCACAAGAAAGTCGTTTTGCCCGACCTGGAAGCTGGTTGTTCTCTGGCTGCAAGTGCTCCTGAGGACGATTTTCGTGCGTTCCTTCAAAAATATCCTGATCACAAGGTAATCTCTTACATCAATTGTACAGCTGCGGTAAAAACCATGTCGGATGTGATTTGCACTTCCGGAAATGCCGTGCAGATTGTGGAATCTTACCCAAAAGATGCTAAACTAATTTTTGCGCCTGACAAAAATCTTGGTGGTTATATCAATCGGCTTACAGGCCGCGATATGATTTTGTGGGACGGAACCTGCGAAGTGCACGATATTTTGTCAACAGAAGCTGTGATTAAGTTGAAAACAGATAATCCGGATGCTAAACTTATTGCCCATCCCGAATGTAAAGCTACTGTTTTGGAATTAGCAGATTTTGTGGGCTCTACGACAGCTTTATTGAATTTTACAAAAAAAGACACCAGTCAAAAATATATTGTTGCTACTGAAACAGGTATCTTACATAAAATGCAGCAGGCTTCGCCCGAGAAATCTTTTTTAATCGTTCCATCTGATGAAACTTGTAGTTGTAATGATTGCCCATATATGAAACTCAATACGATGGAAAAGCTGTTGAATGCGCTAAAAAATGAACAACCCGCAATTGAGCTTCCTGAGGATGTTATCGAAAAAGCGAAGATTCCAATTGAAAGGATGCTAGAAATTTCGGCCAAAATGGGTCTAATTAAATAAAATGCCTATGAAAAGGTTTTTCGTTTCTCTGTCCGTATTAATCCTGCTTTTAAGCTTGATTTTAACTGGCTGTTCACCAAAGACAATTGTTTTTACACAGCAAATTCGTCAGAAAGTGGAAAGTGATAGTTTGAATATCAATGAAGTACAATTTTATAACTCACATCCCATCGTATTGCAGCGTAACCTTACCTACGATGAAACAAAAATTGCCAGTGGTGAGATTCAGTTTGAAAATGGCAGATATATCGAGCTTATTCAAATCAAAAAAGGCACGCCCGGAGTTTGTGAAAATGCTACTCATAATTCATTGGATGTGTCTTTTGAAGCCGGAGATAATAGAA
Source organism: Bacteroidales bacterium (assembly GCA_028696715.1). Lineage (GTDB taxonomy): Bacteria > Bacteroidota > Bacteroidia > Bacteroidales > F082 > UBA5536. Next base: position 6,695 of record JAQVGO010000032.1, on the reverse strand, counting down.
CCTTGAAATTTATGATGACTCCCGGAAAAAATTATCAGATTTCAGCTATTGAGTGGAAAGACCGCTTTGGAAAGGTTACTTATGATTCTTTGACATATTACCTGAAACCAGGCAGCGAAAAAGCCTTCCTGAAAGTAAAAAAAGATCATTTCTTTAAATTGGATAAAAAAGAACGTATAGCATCCGGACGCAAAGTAACGTCAACAAGAGAAAACTAAATATGAAGAAGTATTGGCATATTTTACTTCTCTTTTTCATTTTTTTTCAGCTTGAGGTATTGGCTCAATCGGCTGATTCAACAGTTGTTTTTTATTATCCCAACGGTCAAAAATCGAGCGAAGGAACGCTTGTAAACGGTCAGCCGGATGGCTATTGGCGCACTTTTTACGAAGATGGAACTCTTAAATCTGAAGGAAACCGAAAAAATTTCAAACTGGATAGTTTATGGAAGTTTTACGATGAAACCGGTAAACTTACACTTGAGATTACCTACAAAGACGACCTAAAACATGGCGAACGCAGAACCTATTTCGCTAACGATATTTTGATTGAACGGTTTGAAGCAGACATCAAAAATGGTTTAAGCGAACGCATTGATTACAAAGGAAAAACACTGCAATTAATTCCTTTCGAACAAGGTTTTGAAAACGGAATAGCCCGTCATTTTGATACCACCGGAAACATCATCGAACTGGTTACTTATCAAAAAGGTTTTATTGTTGATCGTGAGAGAATTAACAGATACGACAGCGATCAAAAACGTCATGGCCGCTGGAAATGGTTTTATGAAACTGGTGAAATGAAAGAAGAAGGTGTTTACAGGCATGGCCTGAAACATGGATTTTTTAAAACCTACGATTTATCAGGAAATTTGAAAGAAATTGTTAAATACCAGGATGGCGAAAAAGTGGATGATGCCGGCGAACTGGCTTTGCTCGAAATGCGACGCGATTATTATCCCAACGGAAAAGTTAAAGTGGAAGCTACTTATCGCAATGGCGTGGCAGAAGGCATCCGCCGTGAGTTTGACGAGGAAGGTAAGGTAGAAAAATCCTTTACTTTCAAAAATGGTAAATTAATAGCAGAAGGCATCATTGCTTCCAATGGTCAGCGGCAGGGCTTTTGGAAGCTTTATTATCCGGATGGTTCGCTCAAGGCTCAGGGAAATTATAAAAACAATGAGCGAAATGGTGAATGGGAATTTTTTCATCCAAATGGTATTTTGGAACAAAAAGGCAGTTACGACGATCAAGGCCGTCCCATGGGTTTATGGAAATGGTATTACAGCGACGGAAAACTTCTGCGCGAAGAAAACTATCTGAATGGCCTGCTTGATGGTATTACTACAGAATATAGCCCAAAAGGAAAAATTATCACCCAAGGTGATTATATCGAAGGTTTGGAAGAAGGCGTATGGTTCTACGAAACCGGCGATATGCGCATGGAAGGTGATTATTCAGCGGGCATGCGCAATGGCAATTGGAAGTATATTTACAACAACGGTCAGCTGGCTTTTGAAGGACGTTTTGTGGATGATAACCCAAACGGAACGCATACTTTTTATTATCCTGATGGGAAAATCAGAGAATCGGGAAATTATGTGATGGGTCGTAAAAATGGCGATTGGAAGCGTTACAATGAAGATGGAAGTTTGATTTTGGTTATCAGTTATTCCAATGGAATTGAACGCAAATACGATGGCGAAAATATTCTTGAAGAAGACATTGTTATGCCCGATTAAACGAAAAATAGCTGATAAATATCAACTTTAAACTTTAAAAACCCTAATTTTAAGTAGTTGTAAACTAGTAAGAATTATTAATTTTGTCGTTACAAAACCAAGAACAAAGGAGAACACTTATGAAAAGAATTTTTTTAATGGCTGTGGCAGCTTTATTTTTTGTTGCCTGCCAAAATCAAACAGAAACAGTAACTGAAAATGCTACTGAAACAAAAGTTGCCGAAGGTCCTATTGCCATCACAGTAGGCAACTTTGATGAAAAAGCCGCTGAACTCGTTGGCAAAGAAGTGATCATCATCGGAACAGCAGATCATATCTGTAAGCATGATGGCAAAAAACTTTTTTTAATTGATGTTGAAGAAGAAGGTCGCGTAAAAATTACTTCAGGAGAAGGCGTTCCTGCCTTTAACAGCGAATACGAAGGTTACGACTTTAAAGTAATCGGTATTGTTGACGAGATGATCGTTGACGAAGAATACCTGCGCGAATGGGAAGAAGAAGTGATTGCAGGCATTGATGAAACCCGTCATTTGGGTGGCGGCGAACCAATGACTGAAGAAGAACGTGCTGCAGGAGTGCATCTGGATGATCCGGCTATGGAACAAATTGCCGCCTATCGCGAAATGATGGCCGAAGAAGGAACAAACAAACTTTCTTTTTACTCCATCGTTTGTTCAGAGTTTGAAGTGATCGAAGATCCCCAATAATAAATTTTACGCTGAACCATGCCGTTTAAGTGGAGAAAATGGAATCGATACATTCATCGTGATTTCGGTTACCTGTTTTTTGGAATGACGGTGATTTATGCCCTTTCGGGCATTGCGATCAATCACCGTCATGATTGGAATCCAAACTATGTTATCATTTCCGAAAGTATTCAGGAAGCACCTGTTTCGGGTAAACTAAACAAGGAACAAGTGCTTCAAATACTTGAAAAATATGATGTAGCAGATGATTATCGCAAACATTATTATCCTTATCCGAACTATCTGAAAGTATTTTTGAATGGTGGCATTGCTGTGTTGGATCAGGAAACAGGTGAGGGTTCTATCGATATTACACGCAAAAGGTTAATGTTCAGGGAAATGAATTATCTGCATTATAATCCAAGCATTCACTGGACCTGGTTTTCTGATATTTATGCCGGTGCACTTATTATATTGGCATTAAGCGGTTTATTAATTCCCAGAGGAGCAGATGGAATCACTGCCCGGGGTGCCTGGCTTACATTGCTTGGCATCATCATTCCTGTTTTATTCATCATTTATTACCTTTATTAATGTATGACAGGACTTTGGATTGGCATATTATTTCTTATTTGGTACGTTTTGGCACTTCTAATATCCGAACAATATGGTAAATCGTGCCGGATTGGTAAGCAGGGTTTGTTTTTTGTTTCTTTCATACTAAGTCCTTTATCAGCTATTTTAGTGGTATATTTGTTACGAAAGTAATAATACTCACCTAGCTATGGATACTTTTTTTGCTCCTGCGGAAAGGGCCGGTAATGAGGCGGTAGTGCATGATTATAATCTTTTTACCAGCTTTGGTCAGGTAAATGAACTGATTAATGCTTTGCCTTTTATTGCTGCCGTTCTCAACGAGCAACGTCAGGTTGTGTATGGAAACAGGCCTTTGCTTGAGGCGATGGGTTTCAAAGATTTTGAAGAAATATTGGGATTACGCCCCGGCGAACTGATAAATTGTATTCATTCCCGTGAAATGCCCGGAGGTTGCGGCACATCAAAGTCATGCAGGGTTTGTGGAGCTGTTAATGCTATTCAGGATTGTTTGAATACCAATAATAAGATTGTTAATGAATGCAGAATAACTGCTAATCAAAAAGATAAAGAAGTTTCCTACGATTTTAAAGTTACAGCTTCACCCTTCGAATACCAGAACAAACGTTTTGTTGTACTCTCATTTGAGGATCTTAGCGATGAAAAAAGACGACAGATTTTAGAGCGATTGTTTTTTCATGACATCATCAACACGGCCGGTGGATTAAGAGGTTTTATTGAGTTTATGGAAATGTCGAGCGATCCGGCCGAGCATAAGGAATATCTTACCATAGCATCTCGGTTGAGTGATGTTTTGATCGAAGAAATTCTTTCGCAAAGGCAATTACTTGCTGCCGAGAGAGGTGAGTTGAAAGTGAATATGAAAGCTGTTGATATCAATAAGCTGATCACTGAAACCGTTCAACAAATTGCTCATCATCAGGTGGCTAAAACCATTCCGATTGTTTTTGTGAATCAGCAGGAAAACTTAAATTTCACCACTGATCCGGTACTGCTAAAACGTGTTTTATTGAATCTCTTAAAAAATGCCGTAGAAGCTTCAAAACCAAATCAAGAGGTAGAGATTGGTTTTTCAACTGCAAACAATAATGAAGTTATCATTTCAGTAAAAAATGATACCATTATGTCGCAGGATATTCAGCTTCAAATCTTTCAACGGTCTTTTTCAACAAAAGGCGAAGCCAGGGGGATTGGAACCTACAGCATAAAAATGTTTACGGAACAATACCTGGGCGGTAAAGTTTCTTTCGTTTCCAATCCAACAGAAAAAACAGTTTTCAGTATAAGTTTGCCAATGGCTTAGTTTTTTGGATTATGCAAAAAATTACCAGCCTAGCAAATAAGCAAAAATCAGCGGTGCTACAATGGTAGCATCCGATTCGATGATGTATTTAGGTGTGTTAATATCCAGTTTCCCCCAGGTTATTTTTTCGTTTGGAACGGCACCCGAATAGCTTCCATAGCTTGTTGTTGAATCAGAAATCTGGCAGAAATAAGCCCAGAAAGGCACATCTGTCCATTCCAAATCCTGATACATCATGGGCACCACACAAATAGGGAAATCACCTGCTATTCCGCCTCCAATCTGGAAAAATCCCACGCCTTTGCCACTTGAATTTTTTCTGTACCAGTCGGCCAGCCAAACCATATAATCAATACCGCTTTTCATGGTGGTTGATTTCAATTCGCCTTTGATACAGTAGGAAGCGAAGATATTTCCCATGGTTGAATCTTCCCATCCGGGAACGATAATCGGGATGTTTTTTTGCGCTGCAGCCAGCATCCATGAGTTTTTTGGATCAATTTCGTAGTATTGTTCCAATACGCCCGATAGCAGCATTTTGTACATATATTCATGCGGAAAATAGCGTTCGCCTTTGCTTTCGGCTTCTTTCCAAATTTTGAAAATATGTTGTTGCAAACGCCTGAAAGCTTCTTCTTCCGGGATGCAGGTATCCGTCACGCGATTAAATCCGTTTTCGAGTAATTCCCATTCTTCTTTCGGGCTCAGGTCGCGATAATTTGGAACGCGTTTATAATGCGTATGTGCAACCAGATTCATCAGATCCTCTTCCAGATTGGCACCTGTGCAGGAAATGATTTGCACTTTGTCCTGACGGATCATTTCGGCAAGACTAACACCAAGTTCGGCTGTGCTCATAGCACCGGCTAATGTTATCATCATTTTGCCACCTTCGTTAAGATGCGCTTCATATCCTTTGGCTGCATCAATAAGTGCGGCAGCATTGAAATGACGATAATGATGGGTGATAAATTCACTTACAGGACCTTTTGTAGCTGACATATGCGTATGATTTAGCGATTAATTTAAAATGTGAACAAAAATACACAGAATTATGGCTTAGATAGTCATTCTGATTGCAGTGGAAAAATTCCTTCTGCTTCAAGATAAGTAAAAATAGTTGTGATATTCGATTGATCTTCAGGATTTAAAATCAGATCAGAAAATTCAGGATTTTCATAAATTTCATCAACACCCGGAATATGTGTGATCAGATTTTGTTCGGCCTTTTCGTAGAGTTCGGGTTTGTTTTTGCGGCAATAATCCATGCTGGCATCCATAAAGAATAGCTTGAAACGTTCTTTTCCGATGATTTCGGCTACTTGTTCACGGATTTCGGCTTTGGGTGAAATAAAGGAACAAATCGTGATAATTCCCTGATCATTTAAAATCCGGCAAACGTGCGCTACACGGCGCATATGCTCGGCTCGGTCGGTTGGAGAATAATCCAATTCTTTTGAAAGGCCTGATCTTACAGTGCTTCCATCCAGTAAAACTACTGTTGCACCTTTATCAAACAGTTGTCGTTCGAGGGTATAGGCCAGCAGATTTTTACCACTTCCGTGAAGACCTGTTATCCAAAGTGTTACACCTTTTTGACGATAACGTTTTTGAAGTTCATCTTCATTGATCAAACTCTTTCCGCCTTCTACCAAACGCTTGGTTTCGGGATCTGCGATGCGCGAATACAAATCGTCGGCACTCATTTTGTCGATGATCATACCTACCGCGCAGGTATTGTTTGTGATTGGGTTTATCAATACAAACGAACCTGTTTCATGATTTTTATGGTAGGGATCAAAAAGTAAGGGTTTATTAGTCGTCAGCACAACCCGACCGATTTCATTTAATTCGAAAGCGTCAGAGGGATACTGTTCGAGGGTGTTTACGTCAATGCGGTATTTGATCTGATCAAGATGCGCACGGGTAGTTTGAGTGGTGTGTTTGAGGAAAAAGTTAGCGTAAGGATCCATTTTTTCTTCGTCCATCCAAACCAACATGGCTTCAAATTGTCGCTCGATGCGCGGCAGATTATCCGGGTGCACCAGCATTTCGCCTCTCGAAAGATCGATTTCGTGCGATAAGGTAATGGTAACAGCCTGAGGTGGAAATGCCAGTTCAGTATCGCCATCCGAGCCAATTACACGCGTAACGGTAGCTGTTTTTCGGGAAGGAAGGCTCATTACCTGATCACCTTTGCGGATGATTCCGGAAGCCATTTTCCCTGAAAATCCCCTGAAATCGAGGCTTGGACGAAGCACATATTGGATAGGTAGTCTGAAATCGTCAAAATTACGATCAGAAACTACATGAACCGTCTCGAGGTAATTGAGCAGACTTTTACCTTTGT
>JAQVGO010000031.1:23041-24831 GCA_028696715.1 Bacteroidales bacterium | reverse complement strand
GAGAATAAGTCAACCTGCCCACTTGGAATTGGATCTGATTGTCCGAAATCTGTTGCAGTATATTGGTTGTCCCATTCAGGACGGAAATTGATCGGAATTGAAGTATCATCGTAAATCACACCACCAACAGTTACGCCATTATTGGTATAGGCACCGCCTGGCCAAACCAGAGGCAAGCGACTCGTGAATAAGCCAATACCACCTCTCAGCTGAGTGCTTTGATCACCATTAACATCCCAGTTAAAGCCAAGTCGTGGGTTGATGCTAAGATAAGCATTCGGCATTTCACCAACTTTTGCTCCATTAAGGTCATAACCATACGATTCAATTTTAGCAACGGTGGTATCATTGAATCCATCCCAAACTACTTGTCGGCCTTTTGCGTTTGGAGTATCAAGGTATTGAGGAATATCAAATCTCAAACCTGCTGTAATTTTAAAATTGTCATTTATCTGCCATTCATCCTGCACATACAGGCCGTATTGCATGGTACGGAAATCAGCAGCAGCTGCTGAACCATCGCCAACAATATTATCAACGAGTGAATAGCCACGGTCGTATCGTGAGGCAGGGCTATCCGACATAAAAGCAGCCAGACTATCGTAACGATATTGACCAAATGCCTGACGCATAAACAGGTTATAGGATTTGCCATATTCAATATTTACCCCAAAGGTAACCGTATGAGAACCTTTATAAATTGTGAAATTATTATTGACAGTCAAAATATCCTGATCAAGCTGGTTTCCAGTTGAGTAAGGTTCTGATCCGGCATAGATCGTACCTTCACCATCTTTGATTTGCAGATATGGGAATTTACCACCAAGTGGATTGCGGTCATCTCGCACTGTTGTATAGCCAATGATAAGATTGTTCGACATGGTGTTCCAGTTACTTTTCAATTCAAGGGCTGTTGAGTTGGTCACACTTGGAAAGTATTCACCATTATTATAAAAATTGATTGTATTGTTACTTGATCTGTTTGCTCGAATGGCTTCGCTATTAGTATAGGAATGACGTAAGGTCAGCTTATGATTCTTACCCAGGTTTAGGTCGAATCGGGCTAAAAACTTATCGCTGTTAAGTTCCCGGACATTGTTTAAGTACCCGCCAGGATCATAGCCAAATTCTTTAAGTTTATTGGCAAAGGCCTGAAGTTGACCTTCGGTAGATTTACCAATATAATTGCCAAAGCTAAATGGCTGCGGCGTTTCATCGCGTTGAAACTCAGCATTTACAAAGAAGAAGAGTTTGTTTTTGATGATAGGACCGCCAAGGCGCATACCATAGGTTTTGGCTGTGAACTCATCCAGTTTGGTTCTGTCTTTCACGTCTTTGCCCGGGGTTTTTCCGGCCAAACTCTCATTGCGGTAAAACATATAGGCCGAACCTTCAAATTCGTTTGTGCCACGACGGGTAACGGCATTGATGCTCGCACCTGCAAAGCCACCCTGACGAACATCATAAGGAGCCACAACGATCTGAAACTGGTCGATAGCATCCAGACTGATTGGTGTGGCGCCAGTTTGTCCGCCATTAGTGCCGGAAGCAGAAAGCCCGAACACATCGTTGTTTACAGCACCATCAAACGAAATGGCATTGTAGCGGTTGTTTACTCCGGCCACAGTTATAGCACCTGTGTTTCCCGAAAAATTAGCCTGTGGCGTAAGCCTTACGAAGTCGCCAATCGAACGACTAAGCGTGGGCAATTTGGTAATCTGGTCTTTGCTTACATAAGTTTCGGCACCTGTTCTGTTACCATCGAAGATATCGTTTGTTGAGGCGACCAC
>JAQVGO010000031.1:0-22941 GCA_028696715.1 Bacteroidales bacterium | reverse complement strand
GCGTAAGCCTTACGAAGTCGCCAATCGAACGACTAAGCGTGGGCAATTTGGTAATCTGGTCTTTGCTTACATAAGTTTCGGCACCTGTTCTGTTACCATCGAAGATATCGTTTGTTGAGGCGACCACCTCAACATCGGCTAGTGTAACTGCCGTTTCACTGAGCTTTACATCAAGTTTTAAGGTTTGCCCCAAGGTAAGGAAGATGTCTTCTTTTACATATGGTTTAAAACCTACAAACGAAACAGTTACCTTGTATGGCCCGCCCACGTTCATATTGGGAATCCTGTAATAACCGTTGGCATCGGTTACGGTACCAAACTGAGTTCCGGTTGGCAGGTCAATAACAACAACCGTTGCACCCGGAAGGGTTTCGCCTGAGTTATCAAATACTCTCCCGTTCATTCCGGAAGTGGTAGTACCTTGTGCAAAAACACTTTGCCAGCCGAAAATCGCAAGAGTTGCTAAAAGGCTGAGTAGTAGAACTTTTTTCATGAGGAATAAATTTGATTAATGGTTTAATTAGTGGTTCAAAAATAGTAGATTGCTTTCTGATAGGTTTTAATTTTTTGTTAACAAAGTTTGATATTTGTTAACAATAACGATGGCCGGACTTGATGTTCCGGGAAATACATGATATAAACAGTCAAAATGAAATGCAATCCTTTTTTTGATAGGTTATCAGAACTGAAGCTTAACACCCACATTAAAGTTTCGGCCAAATCCCCAAAAACCTCTGAAGCTCTCACGATCGTGATTTGTCCCGTCTTCGCCTTTGAGAATATGAACTTTATCAGTCAAATTATTCCCGTTCAGATAGACAGACAGAGGTAAATTTCCAATCTCTAATTGTGTTCCAAGATGGATATTGAGCAAGGTATAAGCTGGAATCCGATAGCTTTGTGATTTGTCAGCAGGATCTTGTCTGCCGTCAGGAGCAAAATCTGCGTAATGCTTATCATAATACGTCAGGTCAAATTTTAAATTGAACAAATCAAATAGTTTGGTGTCGAGGTATAAAGCTGCCTGAAGTTGAGGTTGCCCGCCGACCATAAGGCCATCGGCGAAAACATTTACTGTATCCACAGCCACATCCAGGTTGTTAAAAAGCACAGCCTCCACATCGTTTTTCCATTGCCAGTTGCCCACCGAAAGATAAGAGCCCAGGAGGATTTGTTTTGCCAGCTTTATGTTGCCTTCAAATTCAATGCCCTGATGCAGCGCATTAAGTCCCTGAACCATTGCCCGGCTTTGCTGTTGGTTTTCCAATTGAATGTATTCGTTGCTGAGAAACGAAACATCCTGCCACATGGTATGGTAGGCATTCAATCCGAGATGAAGCATGTCGTTTCTGAATCCGTATCCCAGCTCAATAGTCGAAACTTTTTCGTTCCGGATGGAGGTAACGGGAGTGTTGGTGCTGTTGCCAAAAACAAACTTATAGTAAGGTGCTTTGCTAAAATGACCTCCGTTAAGATAGAGCTGTTGGTTTTTTGAGACATTGAAGTTGAAGCCTCCTTTCAAGTCGAAGCCAGAATGAGCAACCCACTGGCTCCATTTGTCCTTGGGATAGTTATACTCATCATGTCTTCGGTATCGATTATCCGACAGGGTGCCACCAGCAAAAAAAGTGAAATCTCCTGCTTCCATCTCCCATTGTGCAAACAGGCTGGTATGATGCAGCAAAGCTCCATTGTTGATGCGGATAATATCACCTGGCATTTTAACACGCTTGCGACCTGCAGCACCTGCCATTGACCAGCTGAAATCGTCAATATAAAAATCGCCTCCTAACAGATCAGCTACCTTCTGTGTGAGTGAGGATTGAAAATAGCGATAATGCAGGCCGGTGATGACTTTTTGCCTGTTGTTCAAACGTATCTCTGCTGTACTCATAGCTCCTCCCCAGAAATGGCTGGCCAAAAAGTGTGTTTGAACAATTCTGGAGGCTTTGCCAATAAAGTTTCCATTTTCAGAAATCGAAGTATCATTGAAGCTTGCGTTGTATTGATAAATCGCTGCCCAATCAATTTGTCCGGAAGGATTTCTGAAATCAAAAATCCCGGGGCTGTTCTGAAAGCTGTCGTGCCACTTTCCGCCTCCCCAGCCGGGCGACAAATACACGGCACTATTTAAATAAACTTTATCGCTGATGTTATAGTAGTGATTGATCGAAAAATGCGGTTTGTGATAAAAATTTTCTGAAGCATTATTGATGGTGCCATTGTAGCTCCCCCAGTCTTTATTGAATTTAATGCCATATTTGTCAATGTCGTTATGGCTAAGTTTTAAGGTGCGTTGGCCGTGTCTTTCGGGTCCGCCCAAAAGTGTGATCACCAGCCGATGATTTTTTCCAAAAGTTTTTCCGGCACTGAAAAAATATGCCCAGGCATCCACATATGTACCATCAATATAACCGTCACCACTGAGCCGTGAACCTAAAAATGAAAGGTTCCAGCCATTTTTCATCTGCCCCGTTTGGTATCCAAATGTGAATTTGTTGTTGCCATAACTGGTAGTGCTCATGCTCACAAAGCCTTGTTTTTTGGGAAATGCCTGTGCAGTGATGATATTTAATGTGCCACCAACCGAGTTTAAGGCCACTTTGGATGCGCCAATGCCACGTTGCACTTGCAATCCTGCTGTGGCTTCCGTTAGGCCAAGCCAGTTATTCCAATAAACCAGTCCGTTTTCAGCGCCATTGATGGGAACACCATTTAGCAAGACTGCAATATTTTCCTGTTTAAACCCCCTGATCGAAAGGCTGGCATCGCCTGAACCGCCCCCATCGCGGCTACCATAAACACCAGGTGTTCGTTCCAATATTTCAGGAAGGGTACGATCGCCCAGACGACTGCTAATAGTCTGTGCATCAATCTGATTAAACGAAACCGGATTGTGACGTTCCTGCGCAATCTCTGCCAAAATGCTCACTTCCTGCAAGTTGATTTCACCTGGCTCAAGGGCTATGTTTAATTCTTGCATTGCTGTATTAACAGCTATTTCCTTGGTTTTAAACCCCAGATGCGAAATTGTTATTTCCTGTTCGAGTGAATCGAGTTGGATTGTAAACTGCCCTTTGAGATCGGTGCTTGTGCTTTGATTGGGATGTCGGCCGGAAATATTCACAAAGGGTAAGGGCTCATTGGTGTTTTGATGATAGATCCTGCCGTTTATGGTTTGTTGTCCGTTTAAGCCCAAACAAGCCGAAATGATTGCCAGCAGCAGCGATAATTTTTTCATGGTGTAAGTATTAAATTAAAAAACCCCGTAACTTTTTTTACGGGGCAAGACTTTAATTCAATACAGCAGATATGGCTCATGTATTTCATATCTTTTGATGCTACACGCTGCCATAATGCAAGTTACCATATTGACTTTTTCTTCTTCCATCCAGACTTTAACTGTCGGTATCGTAGTTTCAACGATTCAATCCCTTTGAGGGGGATTCGCGGACTATACCGCCGATCGGGAATTTCACCCTGCCCCGAAGAAAAGTTGTTGCAAAAATAAATTTATTTTTTTATTGTTTGCAAATTAACAATGTATTTAGAACCAATTTAAATTAGCTTGCCTTTGCTTCAGCAGCTTTTTGTTTGCGTTGATTGATATGTTCCAGTGCATTCAAGGCGGCAATGGTTCCATCTGATACAGCAGTTGTGATTTGGCGGAATCTTTTGGCCAGGGCATCTCCGGCAGCAAAAACTCCCTGAACATTGGTTTGCAGCTTATCGTCTGTTACAATTTCCTGTCTTTCGTTGAGCCTGATGCATCTGCCTTGGAGGAAATCAGTGTTGGCCTCATAACCGATAAAAATAAACACTCCATCCAGTTCGATATCAGTAAGTTCGTGTGTAAGGAGATTTTCAACGGTGATGCTCTTAAGCTTGTCGTTGCCATTGAATGATACAACACGACTATTCAGTTGGATATGTATTTTTTCGTTGGCTCTGGCTTCTTCTTCGGCGTGTTTAAAGCCTTGAAAATGATCAAACTGATGAATCAATGTTACTTTTGAGGCGTATTTGGTAAGCGCAACAGCCTCTTCCAGTGCAGTATTTCCGCCGCCTATAACCGCAATTTCCTTATCCTGGAAAAAATCTCCATCACAGGTTGCACAATAGGATATTCCGCGACCTTTAAAATTGGTTTCTCCTGGTGCGCCTATCATTCGGGAGCGACCACCTGTTGCCAGAATGATAGAATCGGCTGTGAAGGATTTGCCATTCGACAATTTTAGCGATTTTACCTCCGATTCAAAGTCGATCTGTGCTATCGAAATGCCTGAAAGCATATCACATCCAAATTTCCTGGCTTGTACACGCATATTATTGCTCAACTCGTAACCCGAAATTGATTCAATGCCGGGATAATTGGCTATTTCGTGCGTTAGGATCATTTGTCCGCCGGCTATGCCGGAATCCAGGATTAATGTTTTTGCTTTGGCGCGTGAAAGGTAGATTCCGGCTGTTAGTCCTGCCGGGCCGGCTCCTATTATAATACTGTCGTAGTGAATGGCTTCCATAGTAGTTTTATGTATAAGTTGCCGGCGATTCTTGTACAAGAATCGCCGGATTGTTATTCTCTATTTACCAAATTCTTTGTCAAGAATTGAGGTGATTTGCTCTCTGTTTTGAATGCTGCTTGTTGCGGCGGCTACTTTCCCGTTTTTATAATAAACCGTAAAGGGTAAGCCCATAAAACTTGAACATTCCGGAAGGTTGCGGATGATGTGCGCTTCGGGTGAGTCAAAGGCCATATCGCGAAATTCAACATGTTCATATTCATCCTGAAGTTCTTCCATAATGCCATAAACCGGAATGCACATAGGTCCCATGCGACCGCAACATACCATTACATTTTCCTTTTCGCTGATGATTTTGGTGAGTTCATCTGCTGTTTCGACGTGTTTTAAAGGTGTTGGTAAAACCATAATTTTTTCGGGTATTAATGTTAATAATTAACTCACTGCTATCACAAAGTATGCCAAATAGTGATATTTAAGCGATTTAAAAATTATTCTAAGAAATGGGGAAAACCGGTAATAAGACAATAAAAAATACTAAGTTTAAGGTCTTAATGTTTTGATTAGCCTTAACTTATGGGTGTATTTATTTTGGCCTTTATTGAAAATGCCATGATGATCGAGTGAGTCAATATGTACACAGCCGGAAGCGTGAATTATTTTTCCGGGCGAAAGGATAATGCCAACATGGACAATCTGACTTTCTTCGTTATCAAAAAATGCCAGATCACCTGTTTGCGCTTCTTCCAGAAAATCAATTATTTTGCCTTGACCTGCTTGCTGGCTGGCATCTCTGAATAGCTGATAGCCGGCTGCTTTGGCACATATTTGTGTGAAACCGGAGCAATCAATGCCAAAAGCAGATTTCCCTCCCCATAAATAGGTGGTTCCTTCTAACTTGGTGGCAGCAGCTGTCATTTTGTCGGCATCAAAATTTGTGGGCATGGCAACAAAATCCTCTGTTGAAATTTCTCCGAAAAAATCAGGAAAGATTTCGGTCATGGAATTTTTGAAAACACTGCCAAAACTCAAGATTCGGTTGCCATTATTTTTAGTCCTGATATTTGCTGTCAAATTATTAAGGATCAAACTGGTATCCTGATTGTACGAATGCCATTTTTCTTCCGGTAGGACCTGATGCTGACTGCTATCGATCCAGCCTTCGTAGCCATCGCTGTGAAGTTGTATCAACAGCCATTTCGATTTATTATCCAGCACTTTATAAGTTTCGCCAAAAAGGAGCTGACTCACCATTTCTGATTTGTCAGAAGCCTGCGATCGCATCGGAATATGGGTGAAAAGACAGATGCCTAAGTTTTCCATTGTAAGTTTGAGTTTCAGTTAAATTTGCTATAAACCATTTGATTAGCCGTTTTTGGTGCTGCTAAGCTAGATAAAATGTTTTACTTTCGCAGTATCATAGATAAAAATATGTAGCTCCAACTAAGACCTTGATTTATGCTCAAACAGTGGGTCAGTTTTTTACGTCATAATTATTATGAAATCATGAAAATATTGGTTTTCATGATTGTAGCTGCCATCATCGTCTGGCAGATTCCACGCGAAAGAAAATTCAGATTCGATTTTCAAAAAGGAAAACCCTGGCAAAAAGAGAGTTTGTTTGCACCTTTTGATTTTGCGATTTATAAGCCAGACGAAATCCTGAAACAGGAGCAACAGGAATTGCTTAAAAACGTGCATCCGTATTTTGTTAAGCAGGAAGAAATTACAAAAAACGCACGTCAAAGTTTTACTGCTCAACTAGATGATTTGCCTGATTCGAAACCATCGAATGATACCTTGATGATTTCCGAAAAGCAGATCCTGCTTGATATTTTTGATTCAATTCAACAGCAGGGGATTTTAGCCTATCACCCTGTTTTAGAGCATCTGGAAGCACAATCGAAGCTTAACCTGATTGATGATAAAGTTGTGACGGTTAGCGAACTTCGTGATTTTTACACCTTGAAATCGGCTTATGACAGTGCCCTTGTTTTTTTGTCACGAACCATTTCTGGGTCGGAAAACAGTTATGCAGATGATATGGGCAAGGCATTTGTTCAAAATGTGATTTATGATGAGGCAGCAACAAAAAGAGAACGCGATGCCGTATTGAATGAATTGGCACTTACTCGTGGGATAATTCAAAAGGATGAGCTTATCATTTCGGAAGGCGAACTGGTGGATGATCACGATTATAATGTCTTAAAATCGCTTCAAAAAGCATATGAACAACGCATTGGAACGATATCTGAGCAAAATGCATTGCTTTTTGGACAAATTATTTTGGTAGTGGCAGTGATGATGGCCTTGTTCTTCTTTTTAAGAATCATACGACCTGATGTTTTTGATCAGCTTAAGAAGGTAAATATGATCTTACTTTTGATGCTGACCATTTTATTGCCTTCATTTTTAATTCTCGACTTACAGCCAACGCTGATTTATCTGATGCCTTTTGGCCTGTTGCCGATCATTTTGATAACTTTTTTCGACACCCGTATCACCATGATGGTTCACCTGCTGACGATCATTCTGTTGGGATTGGTTGTGCCTAACCCATTCATGTTTCTGCTTTTGCAATTGGTTATAGGTTTTGTGGTTTTGTTTGGCCTGGTGAATCACAACAAACGAATTTATTATTTCAGAACTTCTGTGTTAATATTCCTGGGTTATTTGGTTGTTTATGCCGGTTTTACACTTATTCAGGAAAGTGATATAGCAGCAGTGAGTTGGCAACAAATTGGCGCATTTATGTTGAGTGCTTTGTTTACCATGCTGGCTTTACCGCTGATCTATTTGTTGGAGAGGTTGTTTGGCATGATAACCGACCTCACCCTGCTCGAATTGAGCAATACCAACACTCCGCTGCTTAGGCAACTGGCACAAAAAGCACCCGGCACCTTTCAGCATTCCATGCAGGTAGCCAATCTTTCGGAAGAGGCCTTGTATGAGATTGGCGGCGATACCTTACTGGCACGAACCGGAGCTTTGTATCACGACATAGGCAAAATGGATAATCCGGTTTATTTTATTGAAAATCAAATGGGTGGATACAATCCGCATGATGATGTTACTTTTGCTGAAAGTGCTCAAATTATTATTGATCATGTTAGAAAAGGTATCGAGAAAGCACGCAAAGCAAAGCTTCCGGAGCAGATCATTGATTTCATTCGCACCCACCACGGAAATCGTCGTGTTGAGTATTTTTATTTTATGGAACAAAAGCAGAATCCCGGCCTGACGTTGGATGAACGCGATTTTAGCTATCATGGTCCTATTCCTTTTTCAAAGGAAACAGCCGTGGTGATGATGGCCGATTCGGTGGAGGCAGCTTCCAGGAGTATAAAAAATCCTACGGAGCAAAAAATTAATGACCTGATCGAGAATATCATTACTAAACAAATGGAAACCAATCAGTTTGTTAATGCCAACATTACCTTAAAAGAGATTAATACCGTAAAAAAGGTTTTGAAGAAAAAACTGATGAATATCTATCACGTCAGGATTGCTTATCCGGATTAGGCAAGTTCAATTTATTGAGATATTGGATGCTTTGAGGGCCTTCATTGAATAACAAATCGAGGATGCTGAGGTTGGGGATAAAGGAAAATTTATCGCCAAAAACCTGATAGTATTCCTCGAAAAATGCGCCTTGCAAAGCATGCTTTGGATTGAAATAATTTCTGAAATCTATAAGACCTTCAGGTGATTTTGTAAAAAAATCGGTGTGCGAAATTTTTAAAGAAAATTTCAGAAGAGCTGCGGTTTTCAGCAGCAAGGCTTCGTTTAATGCAAGCAGCGAAGGCCATGCTGCCAGTAGTATTTCTTCAAAATAGTGAATATAGTAATCGTAGTAAGGCGACGATTTGTAAGCTGTATGTAAGCCCCGCAGATGCTGAACCGGCCAGTTGATAGTGTAATCAGGAATGATAAGTTTTGTTTTTGTATGGTTGCCGTTGGGTTTTTTAACGGGTATAATTAGGTTTTGTATTCCATTGGCACTCAGGATCACACAACGGTTTCTGTAGCTTTGTTTGGTGTAAGTTTCCTCCGTTTCAATAATAGCCTTATCGCAATTTATCAGCTTGCCGAAATAACTTATCGGAGGGAAATAGGCTGTCGAAAATAGTCCTGTCATGTGCTGCAAAGCTACAAATCCAGATTTATCCGGCATAAAAAAACCGTTGAAATATCTTTTCAACGGTTTTGCAATTTTGTTTTATTGTCTAATTTTTTAGCAAGACGTCTTCAATGGCTTTTTTCATGGTATCCTTTGGAAGGGCTCCCATTGCCATTTGTGGTTGTCCGTCTTTCGGGCAGAAAAGGAGCGAAGGAATACTTCTGATTCCAAATGCACCAGCCAGTTCTGTTTCGGCTTCTGTATCAATCTTGTAGATATTGATTTTGCCTTCATACTCCTTTGAAAGTTCTTCCAGAATGGGAGCTACCATTTTGCAGGGCTGACACCAATCGGCATAGAAATCAATCAGACAGGGAAGTTCGCCTTCAAATTTCCAGTCTTTATTTTGTTCGTAATTGAATACTTTGTCAAGAAAAGTTTCTTTTGTTAAATGTTCCATTATTGATAATTTAAGATATTGTGTTTCAATTATTTGTTGATGAGTTCCTCATCAATTACTTTTCGGTACATTTCTTCAGTTAATGCACCGGCCTGCATCATAGGCTGGCCTTCTACCGGGGTGAAGAGCACGGATGGAATGCTTTGTACACGAAAAACTGCTGCCAGTTTTTGTTCATCGTCCACATCTATTTTGTATATGTGAATCTTTCCATCATAATCTTTTGCAAGTTTTTCCATGATGGGTGCAATTTTCCGGCAAGGTGCACACCAGTCGGCATAAAAGTCAATTATTGCTGGCAGTTCGCCTTCATAAACCCAGTTTTGAGGGTTTTCTTCAAAATTCCACACTTTTTCAAGGAAAGTATCATAAGTCAGATAAACAGGTTTTCCTGATACTTCTTCTTCTACTTTAGGGGCGTTGTCGTTATTGGTTTGCTTGCCGGTTGTACTGCTGCACGCTGTCATGAGCACAAAAAAGGAAGCTAAAAGTAAGAATGATTTTCTGATCATAGTTTATCGGTATTGTTAATCTTTATAATCTGCGGCAAAAGTAATACTTTTTATTTTTAAATCGCTTAAATATCACTAAAATTTTTACCTTTGCAGCAAAAAGTGTTCCAAAATACGCAATTGATTTTTGAAGTTAAAAACTCAGAGCCACTTGTCCTCTTTAACGTTTAAGCAGTTAAATTGTTATTATGTCAGAAGTTAAAACATCGCTAAATGCTGAATTCATGGTCACAGAAACAGACCCGGAACTTGCTGTTTTGCAGGTGTTGGCGAATTATAAATGGGCCACTGGTTTTGTCTGCCGCAAATGTGGCCACGACCATTATTGTGCCGGAAAGAAACCCTATTCACGAAGGTGCACCAAGTGTAAAACAGAGGAAAGTGCCACCGCTCACACAGTTTTTCACCGTTGTAGGATTCCTTTGACAGAGGCTGTTAAATTGGCCGAAACAGTGTGCAAACAACCAGATATTTCAACTTATGAGATCAGCAGGGTATTTGAGAAACGGCAAATGACATGCTGGAAATTTAAAACCAGAATCATGGAATGTCTCACCGACAAAAGCAAAGCCGACCTGCTAAAGCATTTGATTGCTGCGATTAATTAACAGGATTTTTTGAAGTTTTCAGCGTTTTACATCCCCTGTTTGCTTTTGCCATTTCAGTGTAAAACACTACTTTTGCTCATTCACTGAAACCTTTGGAAATGGCGCGATATTTAATTCACTCGATTAAAGAACTTATTGGTATAGAGGAAGATAACAAGTTACTCTTGCGAGGCAAGGAAATGGCTCATGTTAAAAGCCTGACAAATGCCTGGCTCCTAACCGAAGCTGACAAAATTGCCGATTATGGCAGCATCGCCGATCCACGTTTCAAGGAGCTCCGCAGTCAGATTCCCGAAAATTTTCAGGTTGATGCCAGAGATCGTTTGGTTTTGCCTGCTTTTTGCGACAGCCACACACATCTGGTATATCCTGCTTCCAGGGAATTGGAATATGTGGATAAAATCAACGGATTAAGCTACGAAGAGATTGCCCGAAGAGGAGGGGGGATTTTGAATTCTGCCCGCAGGATGCAAGAAATTAGTGAGGATCAGCTATTTGAGGAGGCGCTGCCACGTTTGGATGAAATTCGTGCAATGGGAACAGCAGCTGTGGAGATTAAAAGTGGTTATGGCCTGACTACCGAATCAGAGCTAAAAATGCTCAGGGTGATCCGGCGGTTGAAGCAGGAAAGTGAACTCACCATAAAAGCAAATTTCCTGGGTGCCCATGCGGTGCCGCTGGAATACCGTGGCCGACAATCAGAATATGTGGATATGGTTATCAATGAAATGATACCCCAGGTAGCCGCCGAAGAACTGGCTGATTATGTGGATGTGTTTTGCGACAAGGGATTTTTCACAGTGGAGGATACCGACCGAATTCTTAATGCAGGCATGAAATATGGCCTCAGGGCTAAGATACATGCCAACGAACTGGATTATTCAGGAGGCATACAAGTGGGTGTGAAGTACAACGCCTTATCAGTTGATCATCTGGAATATACGGGTGATGAGGAAATTGCCGCCTTGCTTGGCTCCGAAACCATGCCAACCATTTTGCCGGGAGCGGCCTTTTTTCTGAATATGCCTTATGCGCCGGCGCGAAAAATGATCGATGCCGGACTGCCGGTTGCCATGGCATCTGATTTTAACCCTGGTTCATCGCCTTCGGGCAATATGCAACTGATTCTGAGCATGGCAAGCATTTTATACCGGCTCACACCTGAAGAAGGTTTGAATGCCTGCACCATCAACGGAGCCTATGCCATGAATCTGAGCGAAGAAACCGGAAGCATCAGCATTGGTAAGCAGGCTAATCTTATCCTGACCAAACCAATGGATAACCTGGCTTATATGCCTTATTATTATGGCATCAACAAGGTTGAGAAAACGATGATCAAAGGAAAATTTTAATCGAAATACCTAATATTTTATGAAGAGACTAATAGAATGCGTTCCTAATTTTAGTGAAGGACGCGATATGCACATCATCAAACAAATCACTGATCAAATCGAAAGCGTAGAAGGTGTTAGTCTGTTGGATGTTGATCCGGGTGCAGCAACAAATCGTACGGTTGTGACTATGGTTGGAGAACCTGAGCTAGTGATAGAAGCTGCATTTCTTGCGGTTAAAAAAGCATCTGAGCTGATTGATATGCGCAAACACAAAGGAGAACATCCCCGGATGGGAGCTACAGATGTTTGTCCGTTGATTCCGGTAGCGAATATCAGCATGGAAGAAACGGTTGAATATGCCCGTAAACTTGCCGAACGCATTGGCAATGAGTTGAATATATCTGTTTATTGTTACGAAAATGCTGCTTTCAAACCCGAAAGGGCAAATCTGGCAAACTGCCGTGCAGGCGAATACGAAGGTCTGGCCGAGAAGTTCACACGGGCTGAATGGAAGCCTGATTTTGGCCCGGATAAGCTGAATGAGAAAGCCGGAGCAACGGCTGTTGGTGCCCGCGATTTTCTGGTGGCTTTCAATGTAAACCTGAATACAACCTCCACCCGACGTGCCAATGCAATCGCCTTTGATGTGCGTGAGCGCGGACGCGTGAAACGGGAAGGAAATCCCATAACCGGAAAGATCGTGAAAGATGAGAAAGGCAATCAGGTTTATATCCCGGGCAGTTTGAAGGCGGTGAAAGCCATTGGCTGGTTTATTGAAGAATATGGGGTGGCTCAGATTTCGATGAACCTTACAAATATTGGCATCACGCCGGTTCATATCGCTTTTGATGAGGTGTGTCGCAAGGCCGAAGCCCGCGGTATCAGGGTTACAGGTTCGGAATTGGTTGGTTTGATTCCTTTGAAAGCCCTCACAGATGCAGGAAAATATTTCCTCGAAAAACAACAGCGTTCTTTAGGTGTGGATGAGGCAGAGCTCATTAAAATTGCCGTGAAATCAATGGGTTTGGATGAGTTGAAGCCTTTTGATCCGCACGAGAAAATAATCGAATACAAACTTGCTGCTGATGCCGGTCATAAAAAGCTGATTGATTTTACTGTTGCCGGTTTTGCGCACGAAACGGCTTCCGAATCTCCTGCACCTGGTGGCGGTTCTGTATCTGCTTATCTAGGTGCATTGGGAGCTAGTTTAGCTACTATGGTTGCCAATTTATCTTCACACAAAAGAGGCTGGGACGACAGATGGAAGTTTTTCTCCGACTGGGCCGAAAAAGGACAGAAGCTCAAAGATCAGCTTTTGTTTATGGTGGATGAAGATACCAACGCTTTTAACAGAATCATGGATGCTTTTGGACTGCCAAAAAAATCTGAGGCTGATAAGCAAGCCAGAAAAGAAGCCATTGAGGCAGCTTCGAAATATGCCATTGAAGTGCCACTTAAGGTAATGGAACTAAGCTTGTCGTCGATGGAACTGATTGAAGCCATGGCTGAGATGGGAAATCCAAATTCAGTTTCTGATGCAGGTGTGGGAGCAATTTGTGCCAGGGCAGCCGTGAATGGTGCCTTCCTGAATGTGAAAATCAATGCTGCAGGCATCGATGACCGCAGCTTTGCAGATCAAATGGTTCAAAAAGGGGCTCAGGTGATGCAGCAAGCCACAGAAGCAGAAAGGCGCATACTCGAAAAAGTTGAGGCAATCATTCAAAAGCAGGCTTAAAAGATGGGCGAGCATCTCACGCTTCTATTGCTTTACATGACTTCATTTCTCACCCTCATGAATCCCCTGGGGGTGATGCCTGTTTTTTTGAGCATGACCAGCAGCCTCGACAGGCGTGGAAGACGACTTACTGCTATAAAATCATTGATCACAGCCTTTTTCACGCTGGTAGTTTTTGCTTTTGGCGGCGAAATGTTGTTTACTTTTTTCGGGATTTCTGTATCCGGACTTAAGGTTGTTGGCGGGGTTTTGTTTTTCATTTTGGGATATGATATGTTGAATGCCCGCCTGAGCAGGATCAAAATCACTCCCGAAGAGGTGAATAAATATGTGGATGATGTGTCGATCACCCCGCTTGGAATCCCTATGATTGCCGGACCCGGATCAATCACCAATGCAATTATTTTGATGGATCAAAGTCCGGAAATCAGCCAGAAAATTATTTTAATCAGTTCAATATTAATTGTATGTCTGATCATTTTAGTTATCTTGTTGAGTGGAAATTCGATCATGAAATATCTGGGCGACACCGGAAATAAAATCATGATGAAGCTGATGGGACTAATCGTGATGGTTATCGCTGTAGAATTCTTTTTTACCGGTATCTCGCCATACCTCAAAGCGATTTTTAATATTTCGTAAAAAAGAACGAAAAAAGCTAGGTTAATTCATTGAATTATTATACTTTTGCCGTCCGAAAAATCGAAAAGACAGAAGCATGGCTAAGAAAAGCAAAGACGCACGGGTGCAGATTATTCTTGAGTGCACCGAGCACAAAAACAGTGGAATGCCAGGTACTTCCAGGTATATTTCCACCAAAAACAAAAAGAATACGCCAGAGCGTATGGAGTTAAAGAAATACAACCCCATTTTGAAAAAAATGACGGTTCACAAAGAAATAAAATAAGCTGAATTATGGCAAAGAAAGTAGTTGCAACCCTGCAGACAGGCAGCGGTAAAGAATTCGCAAAAGTCATCAGAATGACCAAATCTTCCAAATCAGGTTCTTATAGTTTTTCTGAAACTATGGTTCCTAACGACAAGGTTCAGGAATTTCTGAGCAAAAGATAATGAAACTATTTCAGTAATGACTGAGGCTTTTCCGGTTTTGCCGGAAGAGCTTTTTTCGTTTAAACTCATCAATATGGGAATCTTTTCTTTTTTTTCGAAGGATAAGAAGCAGGACCTCGACAAGGGCCTGGAGAAAACAAAAAGCAGTGTTTTCGGTAAGCTCACCAAGGCTATTGCGGGTAAGGCGAAGGTGGATGATGAAGTGCTCGATCAGCTGGAAGAAATCCTGGTGACATCGGATGTGGGAGTACATACTACTTTGAAGATTATCGAACGCATCGAAGCTCGTGTTGCTCGTGATAAATATCTCGGAACAAATGAGTTGAATGCGATTTTGAAAGAAGAGATTGTCGAGTTGTTGCAAGAAAATAATTCTGGTGATGGCACCGATTTTGATCTCCCCGCCGAAACCAAACCCTATGTAATTATGGTGGTAGGAGTAAATGGTGTGGGCAAAACAACCACCATCGGTAAGCTGGCTTATAACTTCAAAAAAGCCGGAAAAATGGTGATGCTGGGTGCTGCCGACACTTTTAGGGCTGCTGCGGTTGACCAGTTGAAGATTTGGGGACAACGCGTTGATGTGCCCGTTGTGGCTCAGGCTATGGGCTCCGATCCCGCTTCTGTGGCTTTTGATACCGTAAAATCAGCTGTGAGCCAGCAGGCTGATGTGGTGATTATTGATACCGCCGGCCGGCTCCACAATAAAATCAATCTGATGAAAGAGCTCACCAAGATAAAGACAGTGATGCAGAAAGTTGTGGCTGATGCGCCTCACGAAATTCTTTTGGTGTTGGATGCCTCAACCGGACAAAATGCAATCGAACAGGCACGCCAGTTTATTGCTGCCACAGAGGTGAATGCCCTGGCACTTACCAAACTGGACGGCACTGCGAAAGGAGGAGTGGTGATTGGTATATCAGATCAGTTTAAAATACCAGTGAAATATATCGGAATAGGAGAGAAGATGGAAGACCTTCAACTGTTTGACCGTAAGCTCTTTGTGGAAACACTTTTTGATTAGCACATATACTTGAAACAATCACGCATTCATATCGTTACGCTCGGATGTTCAAAAAACACCGTTGATTCAGAGCACCTGGGTGCATTGTTTGCCCCTGAACAATATCAGGTTCTTCACAACACAGATCTGCAAGCTGATGTTGTAGTCATCAATACCTGCGGATTTATCGGAGATGCCAAAGAGGAAAGCATCGATACAATCCTGGCTTTTGCACAGCAAAGGAAAGCTAATCAGATCAAACAGCTTGTTGTGATGGGTTGTTTGTCGCAACGTTATAAGAAGTATCTGGAAGAAGAAATTCATGAGGTGGATGCCTTTTTTGGTGTTGATCAGCTTAAGGAGGTAGCCGCAATGATTCAGCAAAAGGAGCTGATCAACATTCCTGAGCACTACAAAAGAAATCTTTCAACACCGGCTCATTACGCTTACCTTAAAATTTCGGAGGGCTGCGATCGTAAATGTTCTTTTTGTGCCATTCCGCTTATCCGCGGGAAGCATGTTTCTGTTCCGGAAGATGTTTTGATTAAGGAGGCCAGAGAGCTCGCCGCTTCGGGTGTTAAGGAGTTGATTTTGATAGCACAGGACCTGACTTATTATGGCATCGACCTGACCGGCAAACGCATGATTGTTTCACTCATCAAAGCTTTAGCAGAGATTGATGGCATTGAGTGGATCAGGTTGCAATATGCCTATCCGGCAGGCTTTCCGGAGGAATTAATCGATTTGATTGCAACACATCCCAAGGTTTGTAATTATTTGGATATGCCGCTACAGCATATTAACAGTGAGTTACTCAAAAGCATGAAACGCGGCCTTGATGGTGGGCACACGCGAGAGCTTGTAAGAAAAATCAGACAGCGCATTCCCGATCTGGCATTCAGAACTACTTTTATCGTTGGCTATCCGGGTGAGACGAAGGAGATGTTTGAGGAATTATGTGATTTCGTCAGGGAGATGCGCTTTGAGCGGATGGGTGTTTTTGCTTATTCGGCTGAAGAAGACACCTCGGCTTTTGATTTGGGTGATGATGTGCCGGAAGATGTGAAGCAGGAACGCGTTGAAATGTTGATGGCCATTCAACAGGATATTGCGTTGGAGCTTAACCAACAAAAAATTGGCAGCATTCAAAAGGTGTTGATCGACCGCAAGGAAGGTGATTATTATATAGGCCGCACCCAATACGATTCACCTGAAGTGGATAATGAGGTAATACTTTCGGGGAAGCAATCTCTGGAGATTGGCGATTTTTATGATCTCAGTATTTCGGGGGCCGAATCCTTTGATTTATATGCGGAGAGCAGGATGTAGTCAGAATCAAAGCCGGGCTGTTTTTTTTTCAACCACCTACAATTAAAAACCAAACTGTTTCTCAATAAATGCTTCGATTGCGCTGTAATCGTGGGCTACAGCTTGATTAGATTTTAGTAATCTGCTTTGACTAAAATGACCCTGACTAAACAATAGCACCTGTATCTTCAAATCATTAGCAACTTCGGCATCATGCAGGCTGTCGCCGATCAACAAACAATTTTTAGCCGGGACATTGATTTTTTTGAAAAGTCTTTTGGCAGTCTCAAGCTTTCCATTGGCCAGGTGGTTGTCGATGCCTTGGATGCCTTCAAAATATTGTTGAATACCATTTTTTTTCGTCAAATCTTCGAGCAAGGCTTGTTCCATGGCCGAAAGGATAAACTGTCGAAATCCTTGCTGCTGTAGTCTATGCAACAGTGGTGTTACCTCCTCAAAAACAGTGGCTTGCCCAACCAACTCATTATAATGCTTCATAAACTGATGTGCAGGCAGCTCAAATGCTTCTTTGCGAAAATCGAAACCAAGTTTTTCGTAGTAATTTTTTACAGGGAAGTCAAATAATTCCCTGTATCTGCTGCGATCAAGTTGTCTGAGATTGCGGGCTTCTAGAAGTTTGTTCATGGCCTGCACACAGCAATCTACATCATTCAGCAGGGTTCCGTTCCAGTCCCAGAAGATTACCGGTTTGGGATTCATCAATGGCATTTAGGGGCAGTTACGCAAGTAATCGCCAATGTTGGGTTTTTTGTATTCTGCAGCTTTTTTATAATAATAGCAGGCCATCTCGCGATCCTGTTCATAATCCATGATCTGTCCCAGGTTGAACCAGGCGTCAGCATAGTCGGGTTTTATTTCAACGGCTTTCAGATAGTCTTCTACTGCGGCTTTATAATTTCTTAGATTAAAGAATGATGCTCCCCTTAAAAAATAGGCTTCATACGACTGGTTGTCATATTTTATGGCACGGCTGTATGCTTCCACGGCTCCTTTGTAGTCAGCCCGATTACTGAGTTTACTGCCTTCTTCGATCAGTTCCATTGTTTTACGTGGGTTGGGCGAACAGGCACTCAGAAGCACCAAAAGCAGTAGCGAAAATCCCGACAGTTTTAGCATAGCATAGTTTTTTGCGAAAATAAACAATTTAGAAAAATTAACATGAGCTGTTTGAACGTAAAACAGGCTGGATTGTTTAATTAGTGGATTAAAAATGATCCCTGAATTAAACAAATTTGCAAACAATAAATAGAAAATCCTATGAAAACCTGGACTATTGATCCTGCACATTCGGAAGTGCAATTTAAAGTGAAACACCTTGTTATTTCAACTGTTACCGGAAGTTTTGATCGTTTTAGCGGTCAGCTCGAAACATCTTCAGATGACTTTACACCGGCAACGATCAACTTCGAAGCAGAGGTTGACAGCATCAACACGAATAATGCCGATCGTGATAACCACCTTAAATCGGCCGATTTCTTCGATGCTGCTAACTATCCCAAAATCAGTTTTGTTTCGGAAAGCTTTGAAAAGACAGGCGAATCCACCTACAAGCTTACCGGAAACTTTACCATGCGCGGAACGACAAAAAAAATCACTTTAGATGTGGAACATGGCGGCGTGATGACTGATCCGTATGGCAATACCAAAGCCGGTTTTGAATTACAGGGCAAAGTTAGCCGTAAAGAATTTGGCCTCAGCTGGAATGCCGTTACCGAGGCTGGTGGAGTGGTAGTAGCTGATGAAGTGAAGTTGCTGTTGAATATTCAGTTAGCAAAAAACTAGACCAGCTTTTGAAACTTCTTTAATCCAAATTGATATTCAGATTAAATCGCCTTAGGGCTTCCATTTTTTATAGAAATGTATAAAATTGGACTTTCAATGCTTGAGTCCACTCCGAAAAGTCAATTTGCTCCTAAATCCCCCAAGGGGGACTTTCTAAAACTGCTGATATTTAGCTTATTTACCTCTAATCCAAATGGGGGAAAGCTAGAAATCAGCAGTTTTTTGACTTTTCGGAGTGGGCTCAAGCTTTATGCTTACAGAACCTGATGTTAATTTTTTGAATTATTCTTATTCCCATTTGTCCTTGATGAGCCAGTCGTTTCATGGATAAAATGTGGGTAAGTTATTTCAAGCCCTGAAATTTCATGTAAAAAAGGAATTGAAATAATTCGTTAATTCATTCTATTGTAGCTGTTTAGTGGAAAACACTGTTTTTCTTATTTTCAGTCGTTCAGAACCGGCAAAAACGCAAAATGACTTGAATAATAAAGCATCTGTGTGGCAAAAT
The DNA here is from genome assembly GCA_028696715.1 of Bacteroidales bacterium. Taxonomy (GTDB): domain Bacteria; phylum Bacteroidota; class Bacteroidia; order Bacteroidales; family F082; genus UBA5536. Next base: position 3,956 of record JAQVGO010000031.1, on the reverse strand, counting down.
CTTCCGGGTAAACGATACGGATGTCACCGATTTGGCCGTTATTGCAAACCTTTTCCAGTTGAGGGTTGATAAAACCTGCAAAGGGTGCTATGCCAAGTTTATTCCACCTTTCCAAAACTTCCTGATGAAGCTGTTGGTCAACTTTCACGCCGTAACCTTCAACCAAAGCTTTGGCTGCCTGATAATCGCCTTCTGACTTGATTCGCTGTACTTCGCGCAACAACTCACCAACAAGCTTTCTGGTTTGGTCGTAATCATTGATGCGGATATAGGTTTTCTTGTTGATCACCAGCAATTCAATGCTTCTTTGCGGAGCAGCTTTTTCAAAGACCCATTTTGCGATGAGCTGTCTGTTGCGCATATGGCTTTCTTCGAGTTGTTGCCCGGGTTCCAAACGTACCAGCTGACGCATTAATCCGTTGAGGAAAAAGCTGTCGTACTCCGCTTTTCCGGTTTCAAGGCTGTCCGTAAATCCTTCTTCGATAAGCTTTTCATCCAGCATATAATAAAGCGCAACCAAATCGGCACGTGCTTCTTCCAGGGTGTTGGCATAGCTTTTCAGGCTCTCTTTGGGGCTCGGTACGCCGGGGATTAGCTGTCCGCTGCCATGACCAATCACTTCATGAAGTCCGGTATGAATTTTAGAAGCCAGTGCGCCGTGAGTTTTAATTCTTTCCTGTTGTTCAGGCAGATAAAATTCTTCAATTGAGCCTGTACTTTGAGAAGCATTTTCGTAGGCGTCTTCGATATTTGCCAATGAAACAGATTTTGATCCGTATCTTTCTCTGATCCAGTCGGCATTGGGAAGGTTGATGCCGATAGGAGAGGAAGGGCTGCAATCGCCACTTTCGACGATTACCTGTATCACTTTGTAGCTCACGCCTTTCGGATCTTTGCGTTTGTGTGCCTCATCAATAGGCGAATTTGCCTCGAACCAGGGAGCCAGCTCGCTGATTTTTCCAAAACGCTGGGTTGCTTCTTCATCTCTCATCGAAAGCACGGATTCGAATGTGGCGTGTCGTCCCAGGGGATCGCCATATACTTCGATGAAGCCATGCACCAGATCAATCACTGAATCGGTATCCTGAACCCAAAGCTTGTTGTATTCGTTGAAAGTTTTCAAATCGCCGGTTTCGTAAAACTGAATCAACTTTTCGAGTATGGCTTGCTGTGCTTCGTTTTCGGCAAAATCTTTGGCCTTTTCGAGGAGCACAACGATTTTGCGTATTGCTTTGCCATAACGCCCATCCGACTTGCAAACTTCTTCACGGATCACTCCATTTCTTTTTACCAAACGGCTGTTCAATCCATGCCATACGGGTTCCTTTTCGTTGGCTTGTGACTTACCGGCATAATAATCCTCTGCTTCCTGCTGGTTTACGCCATCATAAAAATTACATGCTGATTGAGCCACATGATCAGCTCCTTCGTCCTGATTTAATCTTTTTGGGGCAACTTCGGGATTGTAAATGAGGTCGGTAAGCCAATTGACAAACTCATTTTTGGCTTGATGAACTGGAATCGGAAGTTGAGATTCATCCAGGCTGCTCAAAGCTTCTTTCAGCCAGTTTTCGGCACAGGCCGGAAAAAATTTGTCCATCGAATAGTGATGGTGGATACCATTCGAAAACCAGATCCGCTTGAGATAGGTAACAAAATGAGTCCAGTTTTCATCATTTCTGTTGCCATCGTAATGCTGATAAACGGCTTCCAGACTATTACGAATGATGAGGTTGTATTTGTAGTTTTGATCATAAATCAAATCGCGCCCGGCGAGGGCAGCCTGATATAAATGCCAGGTGAAAATTTTCTGGTTCAGGCTGAGTTTTTCAAAGCCATTGATCTGATAGCGCAAGATGCGGATATCGGCAAATTGTTCTGTTTGCCACTTGAAGTCTTTTGCATTTTCGTTTGACATGAGCTGTTTTTGTTTAAGCCGCAAAACTACTAAAGAATCTGATAGGGAAATTCGTTAGTGAGGGACACAAAAAATGCGGGCAATGGCTTACCCGCATTTTGATTAAAATTTTGTTTAGCCTTTGTAAAAAGGCAGTTTTACAATCTCTGCAGCCAGTTTTTTATCGCGTACTTTGATGAAAATCTGAGTGCCTAGTTTAGTGAATGGCTTTTTGATATACGCCATACCAATACCTTTTTTGAGCATGGGCGACATGGTTCCGGATGTTACTTCGCCAATCACTTCATCATTTTCGTTTATCACTTCGTAGTGCTGCCTCGGGATGCCTTTGTCGATCATTTCGAAAGCCCTGAGTTGTCTGCTAATTCCTTCGGCTTTCTGTTTTTCGAGGAGCGTGCGGTCGATAAAGTCGTTGCCTTCTGTAAATTTAGTAATCCAGCCTAATCCTGCTTCTATCGGACTGGTACTGTCGTTGATATCGTTGCCGTACAAACAGAATCCCATCTCGAGCCGGAGGGTGTCTCTTGCTGCCAATCCAATTGGTTTGATGCCAAAATCGGCACCGGCCTGCAATACCGCATGATAGATTTTTTCAGCGTCATCGTTTTCGAAATAGATCTCGCATCCACCCGATCCGGTATAGCCGGTGGTAGAAAGCAAAACGTCCTTCACACCTGCAAATTCCACTATTTTAAAGGTGTAGTATTCCATGTCGGTGATGGGAGTAGTCGTAAGCGATTGCATGGCTTCCAAGGCATTAGGGCCTTGAATGGCCAGTTGAGAGGTGCTGTCGGAAGCATTGCTGATCTGTGCGTTTTGGTTGTTGTTTTTAACCACCCAATTCCAATCCTTGTCGATATTGGCGGCATTAACAACCAATAGATATTTCTCAGCATTAAAGCGGTAAACCAGCAAATCATCCACAATGCCGCCTTTGCCATTCGGGAAGCAACTGTACTGAATTTTTCCGTCATACAAGGCAGCCACATCGTTTGAAGTGATTCTTTGCACCAGTTCAAAGGCTTTTGGCCCCTCTGCCCAAAACTCGCCCATATGCGAAACATCAAAAACACCAAGTGCTTTGCGTACGGTTTCATGTTCCACATTGATGCCTTCAAATTGAACAGGCATTTCAAAGCCTGCAAATTCAACCATTTTTCCACCCATTTCGTGGTGCATACGGTTTAATGCTGTTTGCTTCATGATATTTTGTAATTTACTGAAGATTAAATAATTAAACGCCCATCAAAGGGCATGAGCTACAAGCTTCAAAGGTAACTATTTTTTTGAATAGAAAATGTTTTGTAAGCCCAACAAAACAGGGCTTTTTGTATATTTGTGCGAGAAGGTAACATAATTCAAATCGCGCAATCATGAAAAAGCACCTTTTACAATTGCTGCTGCTGTTTTTAGTCGGACTTTCCATTCAATCTGCGAAAGCTCAAACAGAGAACAAGCTAATCATTCAAACCAGTATGGACGAGCCAGGTGGCTTTCTTACTCCGTTGAATGGGAATCACTTTTTGCTTACGATAACCAGGGGCGAGTATGAACCTATTCCGGATGACGTAAATCAGTTTTACGATTATAACAATATCACTTACCTTGTTTCAGATGAGTTGGAATTGATTGATAGTCTGCATTACAATACAATAGAAGGCTATGGTACGCGGATAGCACATATCCACCCACTTCCGGATGAGAATTATCTGGCTATAGGTCTCGCCTACGATTCTATAAGCAGCGATTTTCAGTTGTATTTGCGTTGGTTTAACTCTGCATTGGATTTGATTCATGATTTTTTAGTTGGTGCAACAAACTATAGTGAACAATATTCTGCTTCATTAGTAAACCAGGCAGGCAATATTGTAATATCAGGACAATACTCGGATTCTGATACAGCTTTAGCAGGCCACAGATTTTTCATTGAAATGAGTCCTGATGGAAGTTTGATACAGCAGTTTACAGATACAAGTTCAATTATACGCTTTGGCCTTGTACAATTGGGTGGGGATGGAAAGTATTATCAGAGTGGTTT
>JAQVGO010000133.1 GCA_028696715.1 Bacteroidales bacterium | reverse complement strand
GCCAAAGACCGCTACAAAGCCCTTAAACGTATTGTTGATTTTCATCCTGCCGTTTATGGGATTGTGTTTTGCCGTACACGTGCCGAAACCCAGGAAATTGCTGATCAGTTGATCAATGATGGCTATAATGCCGGTGCTTTGCATGGCGATCTTTCTCAGGCACAACGCGATCATGTGATGAATCATTTCCGCGAAGGAAATCTGCAAATTCTTGTGGCTACTGATGTTGCTGCACGAGGGCTCGACGTGAATAACCTTACCCATGTGATCAACTACAGCCTTCCCGATGACCCCGAAAGTTATGTGCATCGCAGTGGTCGTACAGGTCGTGCCGACAAAACCGGTGTGTGCATCAGCCTGATACATATGCGCGAAAAAGGTCGTATCCGGCAAATCGAAAAACAGCTTTCACAACCGATTGCGCCGGCAAAAATACCTACCGGAATGCAGGTGTGCGAGAAACAGCTGTTCAATTATATCGACAGGCTCGAAAATGTTGAAGTAAATCATGAAGAAATTGATGCCTATCTGCCTGTTGTGTTTCGTAAGTTGGAGTGGATGTCGCGCGAGGAACTGATCAAACGCTTTGTTTCGCTGGCTTTTAACAGGTTTTTAGATTATTACCGTGATGCACCAGATCTTAATGTTGACGAAAGTCGCAGCCGATACGAAGATGAAAGACCCGGCAGAGGAAAGAAAAAATCCTTCCGTGAACGCAGTGGTGGTCAGGAGTCTGGTTTTACAAAGCTGTTTTTCAGCATGGGAAAAAAAGATAACATCAAACCCAATAACCTTATCGGATTGATTAATCAGGTGACGCGCTCGCGCGATGTGCGCATTGGTCATATCAAACTGATGGATAATTTCTCGTTTGTAGATATTGACGACCAATCTGTTGAGCTTGTAATGAGTGCTTTTGCCAATAAAAAACTCAACCCTGAAAAGGTTCGTGTTGAGCGTGCCAGTGAGCGGGATATGTCTTCGGGATCTTCAGGGAAGCCTTCAGGTTCACCTTCAGGAAGACCTTCCTTTAAAAAAGAGAAAAGGAAGAAGCGTTAAAGTTTGAAAGAGGTTTGACTGGATATTTCTGTCACAGACCTTCAAGGTTTCTAAAACCTTGAAGGTCTGTGATAAATATTTTTTGAATAAGATTAAATTAGTTTTCTGAGAACTGTTTATTTTTATCCGAAATTATTTGATTTCAAACCTGCCTAACGCAACGGGAAATGGCCTCTGTAAAAGTACCACTGGAATATGGCGAATTTTACCACATTTACAACCGGGGAATAAATGGTTGCAAGCTGTTTCTGGAAAATGAAAATTATGAACATTTTCTGCATTTGTATAGCAAATATATTTCGCCGGTAGCAGACACTTTTGCCTGGGTGCTGATGCGAAATCATTTTCATTTTTTAATAAGAATTAAATCTGTTGAGCAGTTAAACATTCAAGGTTTTCAAAACCTTGAAGGTTTAAAGGGAATAAACAGAAATTTTGCAAATCAACAGTTTGCCAATCTGTTCAACGCCTACACCAAAGCCATTAACAAAAGGTATAACCGCACAGGTAGTTTGTTTGAACATCCTTTCAGGCGGATTAAGATCGTCTCAAAAGATCATTTGCTTTATCTGATTTATTATATCCACCACAACCCGATTCATCACGGTTTTTGTAAGCATTTTTTGGAATATCCCTGGAGTTCTTATCTGAGCATTTTATCCCCGGACAAAACAAATTTAAAACGAGAGGAAGTGCTCAAGTGGTTTCATGATAAAGCAAATTTTAAAGCATACCATAGTAAGGAACAACTTGAAAAATATGGTGAATTGCAGATCAAATCTAATTTTGATTTATAGATCTTCAAGGTTTTAAAAACCTTAAAGATCTGAAAATTATTTGACTAAGATAATAAATGAGAGTTTAGATTTTCTTTAATTTTGTAAATCATAGAAAAAGCATACAAATGTCCACTGTAACCATACGTATAAATACCCGCTCTAAGGCAGGTCGAAATTTGATTGAACTTGCACGAAATCTGGCAGCAAAATACAAGGGGATTGAGTTTTTGCAAGAAGAGGAAGATGAAGTTTTTGCAGCGATGATAGATGAAGGTATGAAAAGCAATACGATGTCTGATGGAGAATCTGATGCTTTTATTGCTGAATTAAGAAAGCTGGCCGAAAAATGAAATGCTTCTTCAAAGCAAGTTTTCGTAAAGACTTTTCATAGCATAAAGATCCTAAGCTTGCAAAGGTAATGCTCGGTGTGATTGATGAGGTTGCTGCTGCTGAAAAGCTTTCTGATATTAATAGTCTGAAAAAACTCAAAAATCACAAAACAGCCATAGAATCAGGATTGAAGATTATCGGATAGGCTTGGTTATAATAGATAAAACAGCAATTTTTGCAGCATTTGCTCATCGAAAGGATATTTACAAGCGGTTTCCGTAAGGAAATTGAAGTCTTTCAATTACCCCTGTCTCTTCAAAAAATGCTGCGAATTTCCCGGCTCGTGATAGCAGATTTTTTCGCCAATGGCTTCGATAACCTGATTGAGGCTGCTGGTGCTTAGTGCAGGGTCTTTGTCGAGGTTGGGTTTGTTGTTGTAGAGCTGATAGTTTATCCTGTTGATCACGGGTGTGAGGTTGGGCATCACTACATTGGCTCCGGCCAGCAAGCCGCTCTGCCGGCCAAGCGGGTCGAGGGTTTCCAGGGCTGTGGAAGAAGCCATATTGATATCGGGCATCAACAGGCGCAGCGTGGCAAGCATCAACAGGCTCATCCTGAAGCGTTCGGCTGACGGCCACAGTAACATAAACTTTTCAAAAAGCGGAGTTTCGGCATGTTCGATATAGGGACCCATGCCAACCATGTCAATATCAAGGGATTTAAAGAAGAGCAGATCATCTGCCAGATCAGCGATGGTTTGTTCGGGTAGTCCGATCATCACGCCGGTGCCTACCTGATAACCCGCTTTCCGTAAGTCTTCCAGCGCTTTGATGCGTTTTTCATAGGCATGAAGCGCATTTTCGGGATGGATTTGGTAATACAACTTTTTGTTTGTCGTTTCGATGCGTAACAGATAACGATGTGCACCCGCTTCCTGCCAGCGTTTGAACACTTCGTAAGGTTGTTCCCCGCACGAGAGTGTGATGGATAATTCGGCATTGGTGCGTTGATGAATGCCTTTTAACAGCTGTTCGATATGACTGACAAAAGCCGGACTGGTAAGCTCTCCGCTTTGAATCACCAAAGATCCAAAGCCTTTGCGCCAGGCAAAATCAGCGGCCTGATAAACTTCCTCATCAGTGAGGGTGTAACGGTTTACATGCTTGTTCGATTTGCGGATGCCGCAGTAATAGCAGTCTTTGGCACACACATTCGAAAGCTCGATCAAACCGCGCAGATAGACTTTTCTTCCGACTGTAGCAGCTTTTACTTCAAGTGCACGGTCAAGAACTTTTTGGGTGTCGTCGCCCTTAACGGATAACAGGCTGATCAGATCCTTGCGCGAAAAATTTTGCTGTTTGAGCAGATTATCCAGCATATCAGCTATTTATTTTGTTTTTGAAAGGCTCTATCACACGATCAAAAATGCCGTTTATCCAGGCGATAGTCATTCCATAATTACTCACCGGAACATTGGCATTCACAGCAGGCCGAAGCCTGTTGATGAGCTGTTTGCGCGTGACCACACATCCGCCGCATTGAATGACCATCCGGTAATTGGTGATTTCGGGGATGTCAGACAAGCCTGCAACCACATCAAAATCAAGTTTTTTACCACTAAATTCAGTGATCCATTTAGGTAGTTTATGGCGACCGATATCTTCGCAGCTTACCTGATGCGAGCAGGATTCGAGGATCAGTATTTTATCCCCATCCTTCAGCTCCGAAAGCTTGGGTGTTCCTTGCATATAATGTTCAAAATCGCCTTTTAACCTGGCGAAAACAATACTAAAACTGCTAAGCGGAATATGAGCCGGCACAATGCTGTTAACAAATCCAAAGGCCTGACTGTCGGTAATAACCAGCTGAGGTTCGGGTTGATGTTGTTCAAAATACTGCTTCAGATGGGTTTCCTTGAGCACGATACAAATGTTATCATTATCCAACACATCACGAATAGCCATTACTTGCGGAAGAATCATTCGGCCATCGGGAGCTTCAGAATCTATTGGTGTCACGAGCAGCACTACCCCATTTGGTTCGATGATACCACCCAGCAATGAAGGTTTTTGAAAAGAGGTTTCCGGGATGGTTTTCTTTAGGAGCTCAACCAAAGTATCAGTTTGGGTGTGATTGGCAACACTAAAATCAATTACTTCAGCCTTGCTAAATGTTGCGATTTTTTCGCGGGTGAGTTGTTCAAGGGGTTGTAAATCGCTTTTGTTGTGAACGATGAAATAAGGAATACTGTAATCGCGAAACTGTTTGATCAACTCTTTTTCGTAAAAGCCAAATTCGTTTTTGGCTATCACCAATATAGCGCAGTCGATGGTTTTGATGGCATCGTAGGTTTTTTTCACTCTTTTTTCGCCCAGCTCGCCGCTGTCGTCAATTCCGGCTGTATCCACGATGATTGCTGGTCCAATGCCAAAAATCTCGAGAGATTTTTTTACGGGATCAGTGGTAGTACCGGCTTCTTCCGACACGATGGCGACTTCTTGTCCGGTCATCAGGTTGATGAGGGAGCTTTTGCCATTGTTGCGCCGGCCAAAAATACCGATATGTGGTTTAAGATCTCTTCCTTTAGCCATCGTAGTTAAGGGAGTTATTTGCTAGAAATACAGGTCGCGTTCACCTTGTTTGATGCGTTCGATACGCGCATTTACTTCTTTGATGTAACGTTCATCACCCAGACTTTCCAGATTCCTGTCGATCACCTTCCAGCCTTTAGCAGCTGTTTCGGGAGTGGCATAATCCACAATATATTCAGCCAAAGTGAGCATGGCATTTGGGGTGCAGAATTTCTTGATAAAGCCTGGCACACTGAATTCCATAAAATGCTCACCCGTCCGGCCTTTACGGTAGCAGGCCGTGCAGAACGAAGGCAGGTAATCGCTGTCGAGCAGTTCATCAATCACCTGATTGAGTGTGCGATCATCGTTGATCTTAAACTGTTCTTTGTGCAGGTTTTGATCAATATGTGGATTTTCGGAATAGGCACCGATCTCCAGCTTGGTGCCGGCATCGATCTGCGAACAGCCAAAAGCCAGCACTTCCTTGCGTATCTTTTCCGATTCGCGGGCTGTGAGGATCAAGCCGGTATAGGGAACAGCCAACCGAAGTATGGCCACTAATCGCGTGAATTCAGCATCCGTTACAAAATATGTATCATCCAGATCATATTCGGAGGCATCCTGAATACGTGGGAACGAAATGGTGTGAGGTCCAACATTGTAGCAGGCTTCCAGGTGATTTACATGACGCAAAAGTGCCATCACCTCAAAACGCCAGTCGTATAATCCAAATAAAGCACCAATTCCCACATCATCAATGCCGGCTTCCATAGCACGGTCGAGTGAGTTGAGCCGCCAGTCGTAATCAGCTTTTTTGCCCGAAGGATGCACCAGGGCATAGGTTGGATGATGATAGGTTTCCTGAAAAACCTGATAGGTTCCTATGCCGGCTTCGTGGATTGTTTTAAAGCCCTCAATATCAAAAGGTGCGGCATTGATATTTACCCTGCG